>CALMMH010000316.1 GCA_937868145.1 uncultured Phycisphaerales bacterium | reverse complement strand
TCGAGATGGCCAACATCCGCGACCAGTGCTCGTGGGTGCATTCGGTCACGCCCGAGATCGCCACGCAGAAATCCGTCGAGTTGGTGAAGATGGCCGTCGCCCGGGCGGAGTTGTTGTCATCTCTGGAGCCCGGAACGCTCGCTGTCGATCAGAAAGGCCTTGTCATTGGCGGCGGCCTGTCCGGCATGACCGCGGCGCTGGCTCTTGCCAATCAGGGCTTCAAGGTTCACCTGGTCGAACGGACCGAGCGGCTCGGCGGTCATCTCCACGACATCCACTTCACTCTGGAGGAGACGGACGTCGCCGGCATGACGGCCGGCCTGATCGAGCAGGTGCAGAACCACAAGAATATCGACGTGTATCTCGCTGCAGACGTGGCGGACATCAAGGGCCACATCGGCGAGTTCCACGCGACCTTGTCGCAGAACGACAAGAAGTTCGAAGTCACGGGCGGCATTGTGATTGTCGCCACCGGCGCCGAACGGGCCGAGACGACCAAGTTCCTCGGAGGGACCTCTCCGAACGTCATCACGCAGGTTGAGCTCGAAAAGAGAATCTGCGAGAACACGCTGCCCGGCGGCGCGAAGAACGTGGTCATGATCCAGTGCGCCGGCTCTCGCGACGACGAACGTGCGTATTGCAGCCGGATTTGCTGCTCCATGGCGGTCAAAAACGCCCTGGCGATCAAGAAAAAATCGCCGGACGCCAACGTCTTTGTGCTCTATCGCGACATTCGGACCTATGGCTTCCGCGAGCTCTACTACAAGCAGGCCCGCGAAGCCGGCGTGGTCTTCATCCGATATACACGCGAGCAGGAGCCGGTGGTGTCCGAGACCGGCGGGCTCAAGGTCAGCCTCACGAGCCCGGATTTCCCCGAGTCCCTCGTGATCGAAACGGATCTGGTGGTCCTGAGCACCGGCGTCGAGGCGGACCGTACGAACAACAAACGAGTCTCGGACATGCTCAAGGTGCCGCTGAACGCGGATGGTTTCTACGTCGAAGCCCATATGAAGTTGCGGCCCGTGGACTTCGCGACCGAGGGCATCTTCCTCTGCGGCCTGGCGCACTCGCCCAAATTCATGGACGAGAGCATCGCCCAGGCCCGCGCGACCGCCGCTCGTGCGGCGACGGTCCTCTCCAAGACGCACCTGGACGTCAGTCCGCAGGTTTCGTACGTGGATCAGAGCAAGTGCATCTCGTGCATGACGTGCGTGCACGCCTGCCCGTACGGCGCGCCGTTCTGCAACAACGACGGCAAAGGCCAGATCGAGGCCGCCAAGTGCATGGGTTGCGGAATCTGCGCCTCCGAGTGTCCGGCTCGGGCGATTCAACTGAACCACTTCCAGACGGACCAGTTCCGCGTGATGATCCGGCAGTTGTTCGGCGACGGCAATGCAGCGCCGCAAGAGAAGGTACCGGTCAAGGTGTAATGACATTCACAGGCATTGATGGCACATATGAAACAAAACGAGTTTGAACCGAGAGTGTTGGCCTTCTGTTGCCACTACTGTGCATACGCGGCGGCGGATTTGGCGGGCACCATGCGGATCCAGTATCCGCCGAACGTCCGCATCATCCGCACGCCCTGTACGGGCCGGCTCGAAACCGAGTACTTCCTCAAGGCGTTCGAGAACGGCGCCGACGGCGTCTTCATCGCCGGCTGTCTCGAAGGCGGATGCCACTTCACCAGCGGCAATCTCTATGCCAAGCGGCGCGTCGAGTACATCCGAGAGATGCTCGCAGAGATGGGCCTGGAGAAGGAGCGGCTTCGCATGGTGAACGTCTCGGCCGCAGGCGGCCGGCTTCTGGCGGACCATATCACGGATATGGTCGAGACGATTCGCAAGCTCGGCCCGAGCCCCTTGAACGCCAACGGCCACAAGAACAGATTGGAGACCGCGTCATGATTGTTGCGGAACGCAAGAAGATCCCGGAACTGCTGAATATCGTCAAGGCTCATAAGAAGATTCTCGTGCTCGGCTGCGGCACCTGCGTCACGGTCTGTCTGGCCGGCGGCGAGCGGGAGGTCGGCATCATCAGCTCGGCCCTGCGCATCGCCTCACGCTTGCAGGGCATCGATCTGGCGGTCGAAGAACTGACCATCGAACGCCAGTGCGACAACGTCTTCATCGAGCAAGCCGCCGACGCCATCGAGCGAAACGACGCGGTTCTGTCGCTTGGCTGCGGGGCCGGCGTTCAGGCCATCGCCGAGCGGTATCGCAACAAGCCGGTCTACGCCGGCCTCGACACCACGTTCATCGGCATCCTCGAAGAACAGGGCATCTGGACGGAGAAATGCGCCGCATGCGGGTCCTGCGTCCTGCACGAATACGGCGGCGTCTGCCCGGTCACGCGCTGTGCCAAGCGGATGCTGAACGGCCCCTGCGGCGGGTCTCGCGAGGACCGCTGCGAAGTCCGGCCGGAACTCCCTTGCGCCTGGCAGCTCATCTACGCTCGACTGAAGGAGATCGGCCAAATCGACAGGCTCCGCCAGATTGCACCGCCGAAGAACTGGCATCGCAGTCTCGACGGCGGGCAGCGGCTCGTCGTCCGCCAAGATCACCGGATCTGAGGGACGCTATGAACCGAATTCGATTGTCTTGAAAGCCAAGCCTCCAGCTCCGCTGGAGGCTTGGAAGATGTGTTGGGCGAAAAGATACAGGTTGTTGGCCCATTCGGTTCCGTCATGGGCATTGGAATCAACGTGCCAGACGTGCGGCACGTTCTTTTCTTTGAGGTAGTTGTGGACGCCCTGGCTGATGCGGATCAGGCCGTCTTTGTTGCCGCAACCCAGCCAGAGCAGCTTGAGCTTCTCCCGGGCGGCCGCCGGATCGGGCACGAGTTCGGCGGGAGGTTTGGTGTTGGGGGCCGAGGAGAATCCGCCGACCCAGGCGAACACATCGAGGTGACCGAGGCCGAAATTCAAAGACTGGCCGCCGCCCATCGATAGTCCGGCCAGGGCCCTGTTCTCGCGGTTCGTATACACGGAGTATTTGCTCTCGATGGCGGGAATTACGTCCTTGAGCAGATCGTTCTCAAAATTAGCGAAAGCCGGGGCGGTGGCGAAGACGTTCCCCTCGGCGCGGTCGTTGACCTGGGCCCGGCCGTTAGGCATGACCACGATCATCGGTTGGATCTTGCCGTCGGCCAGAAGGTTGTCGAGGATATTCTCCGGGCTGCACAGTCGCTGCCATTCGCGTTCGTCGCCGCCGATGCCGTGCAGCAGGTAAAGCACGGGGTATTTTCGGTCGGTGGAGTAACCGGGCGGCGTATAGACAAGCATCT
>CALMMH010000315.1 GCA_937868145.1 uncultured Phycisphaerales bacterium | reverse complement strand
TTAGAGCATCGGACTGTCGATCCGAAGGTTGAGGGTTCGAGACCCTTCGGCCTCGTTCTATGTGGCCTTGACGGCGGTTTACGCCGACGGGGCCTTTTTCTTGCGCAGGGTCTGCGAATCCCATGTCTTCTCCCTGCCACTGGATGAATTTCTACAAAAAGTTGGGCTTGAACCTGCGAGGCGTCTGATAAGATCCGGGATCTACCTACAAGGATCCTGTCCCGCGAGCTTACAACGATAGGAATTCCGCCCAGGGGTTTGACCGCCGGCCGGCGATCGGGTACAATTATAGTAGTCCAGCTATGGAAGGCGAAACCCGTGCCGGACGCTTGACGGCGTTTCGAGGGGGTGTTTTTGTATTCGATCCGTGGCATGTGGCGTCCCGTCTCTTGGACGCAGACTGCCAGGGATTCTCCAGGGATGAGGGGATTCACAAGGGTTCGCGCCGTGCCTAGAGGGTCGCCTATACCCTAGTGGGGGTGGGGTCTCATTGGCGGGCGAGTGTACTTCAAGGGTGGGAGTGCCATGCATACCTATCGTATTCAGGACGCGGAGAGGATCGGCAAAAACTATATAGAGTCAATCCTCGGGATCGTCGTGCTCGTGGTGTTGCTGGCTTGCGGTTTCGCCAGCATGCCGATGACGGTTCGCACGACGGGCGAGGATTTCTCCGTCAGCCTTCGTCGGGACAGGCAACGTGCGGAGGAACTCCAGACGCTGAAGAATCGGGACAGTGCACTGGAAGCCGAAATCAAGAAGCTGTCCAAGGCCCTTGAGAGCACCAAAACGGACCTGGCCAGTTTCCGCCAGGTGCATGACACTCTGATCGCTCAGGTTGCGGTCACTACCGCCAAGATGCAGGAGGTTGCGGGCCAGATCGAAGCTACAACCGGTCAGGCGACCAAGCTCACGGAGTACGCCGCACTCCAGGAACAGCTCAGGAAAGAACGAGATCAGGCCCTCAGCCAGGCCAAGGGCGCCGCGGAGCGAGTCCGCGAACTGACCCTCCGCCTTCAGAAGGCGGGCGTCTACCCGTAAAATCTCGCATCGGTTTGCGGCTCGCTGGGACTTGCCGGATCGCGGAAGAAATGGTCCAATAGACCTGCGTTCTTCACGTGTGTACGCAAAACTCCTGCAGGAGCAGCGACCATGGCGATCCAGTTCAAAGAATTCGTCAGACCCGCATTCTCGGGAAATCCGGAAGGCCTCAAGAAGAAAGTCGTCAAATACTGCAACAACGAATTGAAGTGCTTCCGGATCATCTCCATCTCCGAAGCCAAGGGGATCTCCGACGACTTCTACCGCATCACCGTGTGGTACGACGACGAGGGAGAGAAATTCGAACACCTCATGTCCTCCGCGGTTGAAGCGGAAACCGAGTCGCAGGAAACACAAGAGCCAACCTCCCTACCGACGAACGATCCTGAGGAATCCTGAACCGCGAAGAGGTCGCGACAAGGCATCCGTTCCAGGGCCGACGGAACTCTCCCTGCCGGACAGACAAGGCGGATTATCGGCCCTTGCATCTGTTCCACGGTTTGAATCGACAAACGGTTTCCCTGCCATCGGGGATTTAAGTGCCGATGCGTTCCGGCCGATATGCAGGACTGTGGACATTCTCGGATGAGATCATCAACAGGAGAGAACGCATGAACAGATCCCCCATCGCACGCAACCCTGGATTCAGCCTGTTGGAAGTCGTCCTTGTGGTCGCCATCATCGCGATCCTGGCGGCCATCGGCATTCCGCGAATGAGCCTGGGCTCCCGGGGAGCGAACGATTCGGCCGTGGGCGGCGATCTGGCGGTGCTCCGCAACGCCATCGATCTGTATTCCGCCGAACACGGAGGCGCCTTCCCGACGACCGCCAACATCGTCGCTCAGTTGACGAAGTACACGGACATCGCCGGCGCAACCAGCGACACCAAGACCACGACCCATATTTACGGTCCCTACATCCGCAATATCCCGGCGCTGCCGGTGGGTCCCGACGCCCAGAAAGGCAACAGCGGAATCGCCGCCAGCGATGCCCCCGGCGTCGGCTGGCTTTACACGGAAGCCTCGGGCAAGATCAACGCCAACACGGGCACGACCAAGGACAACCAACAAAGGCTGTACAGCGAGTATTGAGCAGGCGACGGATTCGCCCGGTCGTAATATGCGGCGGCGAAAGAGGGAGCCGTCGATTGAGCCCGATCAACGCACGGCCTGGAGCAGGACCGGGACCTCGACCTTGCGGTCGTCTCGCACGATCGTCAGATCGAGAGCGTCGCCCACCTTGTGGTTGTCGAGAATCCTGTAAAGATCGTTCAGATTACGGATGGGCTTCCCTTCCATTTCAACGATCCGATCGCCGAAGACGATCCTGCCGTGGGCGTCGTATCTCGTTGGACGCAGGCCCGCTTTGTCGGCCGCGCTGTCCGGTACTACCCCGAGGATCAACACGCCCTCCAAACCCAGTCGACGGACAATGGAGTCTTCCGCTGAGACGATGCCCAGGCCGGGCTTCTCGATCTGCTGGCCGCTGATGATCTGCGGCACGATCCGGTTGACCACATCGACCGGCACGGCGAATCCGATGCCCGCGTAGGCCCCCGACGGACTGACGATCGCGGTGTTGATCCCGATGACGCGACCGGCGCTGTCGAGCAGCGGGCCGCCGGAGTTGCCGGGGTTGATCGCAGCGTCGGTCTGGATGACACCCTGGATGGGCCGACGCGTGGCCGAGGTGATCTCGCGTCCCAGACCGCTGATCACGCCGGTGGTGAGGGTCTGGTCGAAACCGAAGGGATTGCCGATGGCGAAGACCTTCTGGCCCACCAGGAGATCGGAAGACGTGCCGATCGGAATGGGCGGCAGCAGATTCTTCGGCGCGTCGATCTTCAGCACGGCAATGTCTTTGTCGGGCTCGACCCCAACGAGCTTCGCCTGCCACGTCGACCGGTCGGCCAGCGTCACGCTCGCCCCCTGGGCCTCGGCGATGACATGGAAATTCGTTACAACGTACCCTCTTTCATCCCAGATGAATCCCGAGCCGGCGCCCTGCGGAACCTCCAGCGCGCGGAATCGGAACGGATCCTGCTGCACCGTAAGGCTCGTGATGTACACCACCGACGGCGAAGTCTCCTTGAACAGGTCGATCATGCTCTTTTCGTCGGCCGCCAGGTCCCCGCGGGCGGTCACGGCCCGCGGGACCGCTCCCTTTTCGAACGGGCTCCCAAACCAGAATCGTCCCTCCCGATAAAGGAGCAGCGCGACAAGAACCAGCAACAAGATGGTCAGCC
>CALMMH010000314.1 GCA_937868145.1 uncultured Phycisphaerales bacterium | reverse complement strand
GGAGCGCAAGCGATGGCGCACGCCTGCGGCAATGCTCAGGGTCTCAAACACCTTTCTGCGTGTGCATTCCACGAATCAATCTCCGAACAATATCCAATGTCCTATCAACACTTGTCCCAGTGTATTCCATAGCACGTGCAGGGGCCACAGGGAATGCGTGGATGGGGATTCCGTCACTCGAAGAGTCTCTGTCTCCTCGAGTGACAGAACCAAGGGTCGTGTGACATTGTCGCTCACAAGAAGACCGGCGCAAGAAGCAGGCCGGACTCCGCTGGCCCGGCCTGGGACGACTTGTGCTGGGACGTCTCTACTTGCAGGGACGGATCATCAGGCCGCAGGAGCCGAATGTGGTGACTGGCCCCCTGGGGGCGCCGCCCGTGAACGGCGTGACCCACAGGCCCTCGGGTTCTTTGATCAGTTCGAAGCCGCTCTGCGGATCGACGCCGACTTTCAACGCGTACGAAGTCACCGGGATCAGGCTCTTCAGGACGGTCTTGATCGTGTCCCCCTCGCTGGGCAGATCGCTCAGCGAGACGTGCCACTGGAAGAGGAGTTTCGCGGGTCCGGCGGCCAACTTCTCCAGCGGCAGCTCGACGTTGTACGTGCCTTCGCCCGTCTTCTGGAAGGTCAGCGGCTCGCGGTCGAACAGAACCGCCTCCAGCGGCGCGTTCGCATAGGGCAGGGCGACCGGCATCGAAGATACGCCTGTCGGGCCCTTGAGCAGCGTAACATACGCTTTGACCCGGGCCTTCCCCTCCGGCAGGATCATCCAGTAATCCTCCTGGGTCCCGACGAACTCGGGCTTGGACCACTGCTGGTACGCGATCGGCGCCTCGGGTACGTCATTCGTATCCAGCGGCTCGGGCAGCTTGTCTGCGGGAACGTCCTCGACGTGTAGATCACCGTAGATGACGCGGTACGTCGCCGAATCCTTCGGCCGATACCAGAAGATCGGGGTCGCGGCGTCGCCGAGCTGAACGCCCTTGCCGCGATAGTACCACTTGCCTTCGCCCTTGAAGAATCGCAGGAACAGCATGTGCTTCTGAATCTTCGAGCCGATCGCGGTGCGTTCTTCGATCGACGTGTTGGTCTCTTCTTCCTTCTTTTGCATCGAAGGGGCCTGCGACAGGGAGTGCTCCAGCGACACGTCGTCGGGGAACCGCCCGTCGCCATACCGTTCCGCCAGGACGCGAAGGCCTTCGATGAAGTCCGCTTCCGTCGAGCCGAACAGATCCAACTCCATCTTTTGTTCGGTGTAGCCCGCCGGCACCTCCATGCTGAACAGCGATTCGTCCAGGGAGACGCCGAACTGAACGTGCTTGCAGATGACGGTCAATTGGCCTTCCTTCTGCTCGATGCGGACGGGCAGTCCCGTCTCGGCGTCGGCCCAGAGCACGATCTCGATCTTCGGGTGTTTCATGGAGAAGCCGACCGCGTTCCGGCCGTCGAACTGTTTGACGCCGAGGTTCTCCGTCACGAAGTGCGGGCTCTCCTGGAGCTTGACCAGAACGGTCTTGAGGTGCTCGAGGTAGTTCGGGATCGAGGGCAGACCCTTCAGACTGATGTAAGCCGCTTCCTTCTTGGATTCATCGAGACTGAGGATGCGCCCGGCCTCGATGTCGATGATGCTGACGCTCCCCGGCACGTTGGAAAGGGTCCGCCGGATGCGCGAGCCCAGGATCATGTCATGGATGAGGGGAGCGTCTTCTTTCTCTTCGCCCACGACGATGTCGAGGATCGCGGTGTTGGCGTCGAGGATGGGTTGGATCGCCTGGGCGAACGTGACGCCCGAGGTGCCGACGAATTGCAGTCCGAGCAGGACCGCGACGACGATCGCCGCCGCGACCGCTAGTTTGAATGGTTTGCTGTGCATAACGATTCTCCACACGCCGGGGCGAGCTTCGCCCGCAGTCCGGCGATTCTCCAAGTCCGCCAGTGCGTCGGCGAGAATCCGCCGGTCGACCTGCTCGGACGATGTGATCTGCGATTGATGAATCAGTTTCTTTATGTCGTCTGCTGGTTGCATTCAGTAACCTCGCCGTTGAGGGTAACCCGCAGTTTGTCAATTCCGTACCGGTATCGGCTCTTCGCGGTGTTCGTGGAAATCTGCATGGCCCTGGCGATCGCCTGGAACGTCATGCGTCCATGCAGGTGCAGCATGACGATTTCACGTTGCTCGAAGGGCAGCTCGGCCAGAGCCCGGCCCAGCATTTCGAGCTGCTCGTTGCAGACCAGGATCTCGGAAGGTTCTTCCGACACACTCCGGGTGGCAGCGTCAAGCCCGAAGGGCTTGGCGATGGCGACATCCGGACTGGCGCTGCTGACCCGCATCCGCACACGCTCGGCTTTGTTCCAGTTGCGGGCGTGGTTGGCCGTGCAGGTCAGGAGAAATCCCTTGAGGCTGCCGGTCAGCCGGAAGCGGTCCAGGTCGCGGACGAAGGACAGGAACACATCGTGCACGACGTCCTCCGCCGCTGTCTTGTCGTTGAGCAGACCCATGGCCAGCAGCAGCAAATCCGCCTTATACTTCTCATAGATCCGCGTGAGAGCCTCGCGACTCCCGCGCCTGGATTGGAACACGAGCAACGTGTCTTCCATAGCCGGCCTATTGGGTACCCAAAAACGTCCGTTCGCCAATATAACAACCGCCGCGGCGTTTTGGGTCTATGGAACCGACAAATTCTTCGGCAGAGGCGAGGTGAAGGGGTCATCGTTTGTAGTGACGCCGTAAGGCGTTATCTTCCTCTTCGAGAGAACGTCGCAGGCCTGCGATCGAAGACAAGAGTATGCTCTCACGAGCACACTACAAACGAAGAAAGGCCGGGCTCCGCTTCCCGGCCTGGAGAAACACAGTTGGCCTATCGACTACTTCGGTAACTTGTCGCGGTCGAAGATGCCTTCCGGGAAAGTCGGGGAAACGTCCAGATAGATCGTCTGGACATCGGTGACCGTTAAAGAGCCATTCCTGTAGTCGTCCCCCGCATCGCTGTACTCTTCCTTCTCGGTGATGACTCTCGGATACCAGTGGCCATTGGATGCTTGGAAGACCTCGGGGATCTCGCACACGTGGATCGAGCCGCCTCTGACTTTCACCTTGCTCGGATCGACGTCTTTCAGCCAGTCCTTGTCATGCTGCCAGTCGGCGTCGGGATGCCACTCCATCATATGGCGTCGACAGAGGTAATCATGAGCCGGATCAAGATACCAGAGAAGCCTGCCGGGGTTCGACACTCCGAAATCGGGGATCACTTTCCCCTGCGTCAATTGCTCGACACAGATCAGGCCATTCTGGCGTGCATAGTCATCTTCAATGACCTGGGACACGGGTGTGATGATGGGCCAGGCCTCTCCCAAAGCCGTGGGCGCGCGGCCGCCCAACTCCTCCAGTTCGCCCCACGCGCCGCCGTTTCGGAAGGTGCTTACGTGGTATCGTCCGTCATCCAGTTGGATGCGAACGGATTGTCCTGTGTCCTTGTAGCGGTTGCGAGCCCACGCCAGTATGGGTTCGAGGCTGTGGTCAAGCTGCTCTCGATTCTGCGGCCCCAATTCCGCAATCACTTCGCCGGCCGGGAGGTGATAGCGTTCAAGCCGCACCTTGCGTCCCGACTTGTAGTTCACATCGAGCGTGTGCACCGTATCGGAGAGAGACTCCTTTCGGTGCGCGACCACGGCGATATACTCGTTGGGGAGTTCGGCCTTCCGACGCAGGTATTCGTCCCAGACAGATTTGAAGTTGCCTGACGGCATCATGTCCACGATTTGGGCGTTCCGCGGCACGCCCAAATCGTAGATGTCCCGGGGACCGCTCGCCGGATACTCGAAATCAAGACGCGCGTCATCGACGACTTTGCCGGCCGCGTTGGTGCGCGTCGCCTTGCCTGCGTACAGCCGCGTGGTTTCCGGATCGATGTACAGAGTCAGATTCGTCTGTTGGCCATCATTGGACCGCGATATCTCCTGGATCTGAACCCTTCGCCCCTGATAGTCTCCCATTCCAAGGGCAGTGATCTTGCCCCCCTGTTCCTTGAGCATTGTGTGCAAACTCTCGAGCCACAGGGCAGGAGAGGTCAGGTCAAGATCGAAGGTGTCCTCTGTGTAGATAATGCTGACCGTGTTGTTGTCAGGCTGATATGTAACCCTCTTGTGATCTCCGATGCTCTCGAAAGAAACGTCGCCACCAACCCATTTGACCGCGTGAATCTTCGATTCGAAACCGAACCACTGCTCGATCTCGGAACCCTCGCTTGTGAACCCGGACGGAATCATCCGCATCCATGGGACTTCCCTCATGGCTTGCGTGATTTCCGAGAACTCCACCGCCTTGACGGGGGTGCCGTTGAAGGAATGGATTCCCAGGATGGCCGCCGCGACGAGGATGATGGCGGCAGCCAGCTTTGTCATTCGACTTCTTATGATCTTTCTTCCCAGCAAGACCCAGCGACTACGCGCTCGGGCCGTTGTTTCCGCTTTGTTTTCGTCTCGCGTCGCGGCAAAGAGTCGATCCCTGGCCGATGCAAGCAGCGATTCATCCGCCGACAGGCCTTTGCGTTTCCCGGCGGAATCCAGCAGCCGCTCAATCTGCGTCAGTTCCTCGCGGCACGGGTCGCACCGGCCCACGTGAGCGAGGATCTTCGATCGCTCTTGCCCGGGCAGCTCGCCGAGGGCGAGGCTCGCAAGTTGGCATCTGATCGATTCGTGCTTG
>CALMMH010000313.1 GCA_937868145.1 uncultured Phycisphaerales bacterium | reverse complement strand
TCCGCTCCTGCCGCGGCCCATCGGGTGATAGGGGCGACGCATGCGTCGTCCGTACAGGTCGATATTATGAGTCGTTTGAAAATCGCGGGCACACGATACCACTTCATCGGGGCCGGCGGCGTCGGGATGAGTGGCCTGGCCCGCCTTCTTCTGGGGAAGAAGGCGATCGTCACCGGTTCCGACCAGAACAACGGGGCCGTTACGTCGCGTCTGAACGCGATGGGGGCTCGGATTCATACCGGGCACAAGGCCGAGAACGTGGACCCGGCCACGGACGTCGTCGTGATCTCCGCGGCGATCAAAGAGAGCAATCCCGAACTGCAGATGGCCCGCAAGTTGGGCTGCCGGGTTTTCAAGTATGCGCAGTTCCTCGGCGAGCTGATGGACCACTTCGAGGGGATCGCCATCAGCGGCACGCACGGCAAGAGCACCACCACCGGCTGGCTGGTCTACAGTCTCAAGCAGATCGGCATTGAGCCCAACTTCGTGGTCGGCGCCGACGTTCTGCAACTGGACGGTTCCTCCGGCTGCGGCGACAGCGACCTGTTCGTCGTGGAGGCCTGTGAATACGACCGCAGTTTCCACAACTTCAGGCCGAGCGTCGCATGCATTCTGAACATCGAACGGGACCACTTGGACTGCTACAAGGACGAGCAGGCCATCGTCGAGTCGTTCCTCAAGTTCGCACGGGGAACGCGACCGGACGGCGTGATCGTCGTCAACGGCGAGGATCCCAATGTGGCCAAGGTCCTGCAATTGATCGGAGACGATGGATCATTGATGATTGACAGGCCGTCCGCATTGCCGGCGGCGCATCATCCGACCATCGTGACTTTTGGCCTTGATTCTCGATGCAACATCTCAGCCCAGAACGTCCAGCAGAAGGGCGGTTTCTACCATTTCGACGTGTTCCGCGACGGACAGCCCCTGGGCTCGACGCGGATCTCGCTGCCGGGCCTGCACAACGTCCGCAACGCCCTGGCGGTGATCGCGATGGCTGTCAGCATCGGCGTCGAACCCGAGGCGATTCTCGAATCGCTCGACGGCTTCAAGGGGATGGACCGCCGGCTCATGCTCAAAGAGCAGCGGGGCGGCATCTCCGTTCTCGACGACTACGCCCATCATCCGACGGAAATCCAGGCGAGCCTCAAGGCCATTCGCGAGCGGTATCAGCCCCGGCGGCTCTGGTGCGTCTTCCAAGCCCACCAGTACAGCCGGACCCACGCGTTGTTGGACGAATTCAGCCACAGCTTTGCCCAGGCCGACAAGGTGATCCTCCCGGAGATTTACTTCGCCCGGGACTCCCAGGCCAGTTGCGATGCGGTGAACGCCGAGATCTTGGCCCAGCGGATTCGCGACTGCGGCGCCGACGTGCAGCATATTGCCACTTTCGATGCAATATGCGATTATCTGGAGCAAAACGTTGACGCCGGCGATGTGGTCGTAACCATGGGAGCCGGCGATGTCTGGAAGGTGTCCGATGAGTATATTCAGCGGCTACGAAGAAATCGTTGAGCAGAACCATCCGCTGGCCTCGCACACGTGGTATCGGTTGGGAGGTCCGGCGGACTATTTCATTCGGCCGAGAAACGCTAAGGAACTCAAGGAGATCGTTCATCGCTGCAACGAGAACCACATCCCCCTGTTCATCATGGGGTTCGGGTCCAATCTGCTCGTGAGCGACGAAGGGGTCCGCGGCGCGGTGATCAAGCTCCAGGGCGATGAATTCGGCCGGACCGAATTCCAGGGTGAGCAAGTCACCGCCTGGGCCGGAGCCGAGTTGAGCAAGCTCGTGCTGGACTGTGTGGAAAAAGGCCTCTCGGGCATCGAAGCCCTGACGGGCATCCCTGGTTCCATCGGCGGCGCCGTTCGGATGAATGCCGGCGGCCAATTCGGCGACGTCGGCTCGGCGGTCGAGGCCGTCACCCTGATGGATATCCATGGCAACGTCTTCGAGAAGCGAAAGCCCGAGTTGATCTTCGATTACCGCTGCGTGAACATCCGGGCCCGGTTCATTCTGAACGCCCAGCTCAAGTTGACTTCCGGCGACCCCGAGAAGATCATGCGGACGGTCAAGGAAGGCTGGATCTACAAGAAGAACAGCCAGCCCCTGAACACCCGCAACTGCGGTTGCGTGTTCAAGAACCCGCCGGGCGCTGCGGCCGGCGCCCTGATTGACCGCGCAGGCTTGAAGGGCCATCAAATCGGCGGGGCCGTCGTCAGCGACAAACATGCGAACTTCATCGTCGCCAAGGACGGCTGTACCAGCCGCGACGTCTTGCAGTTGATCGAGGTCATCCGCAAACGCGTCCACGAGCAGTTCGACGTCGATTTGGAGCTGGAACTGGAGATATGGCAGTAGCGCGGGAAGTTTGATTTCTGATGGTTGATTGTTGATTTCCGAAGAGCGCCCCATGAATAGCGAGGAACTGAAGATCAGGACCAAGCAGTTCGCTTTGCGCGTTGTGAAGCTGGTCGAGGCACTGCCGAGGAACACGGTCGGAAGAGCGGTGGGAGGGCAATTGGTTCGTTCTGGAACCTCGGTGGGTGCGAATTATCGAGCCGCATGCCGGGCGAGGTCGAA
>CALMMH010000312.1 GCA_937868145.1 uncultured Phycisphaerales bacterium | reverse complement strand
GGTAAAGGCACTCCGGCGTCGGCCGGACTTCAGTTTCGAACGATACTCGGACCCTATTGTAATGTTCCTTCGTTTGAAGTACACTGCCGGAAGATTTTACCGGTGCGATTCCGGGGGGTCGTGCGAAAGGAGTACAGGACCGCGAAAGGTGAACGTTTGGCAAGGGCCGGCCGAAAAAACCATAAGAAGGACTATGCGACCACTCAGTTGCTGAACTTCGCCCGCGACTCCTATCTGGAGCGGACCAGCCGGCCGGTCTACGCCATCGCGTTCCTGATGCCGTTCATCATCTTCTACGAGCTCGGCACGTTTCTGATCAATACGGACATCCTCAACGAGGTCCAGGTGCGCGTGGTGGCCTTTGTGTGGCTTCAAGATCTGCTGCGGCACCTCGGCACGGGAAGTCGGTTCGCCTGGGTCGCGCCGCCGGTGGTGGTCATCATCATCTTGATCGGCTTGCAGATTAGCTCCCGGAAGCAATGGTATTTCTGCCTGAGCGATTACACTCCGATGCTTTTTGAGTGCGTTTCCCTGGCGGTGCCTCTGATCATCCTCAGTCTGTTGTTCAACAGCCCTGGAGTCCACTCCGATAACGTTTCGCAATTCGATCGTGTCGGCGCGCCTGTGTATGTGTGCGCCGCTCAGCAGCCGGGGTGTCCGCCGGGAGGATATCTGGGCGTCAGCGATTCGGGACAGCGGTCCCTGATGGCCGACATCGTCACGGGCGTCGGCGCCGGGATCTACGAGGAACTGGTCTTTCGCCTGATCCTGATCTGCGTCCTGATGGTCCTATTCCAGGACCTGATCGGCCTGAGCCATCAGAACTCGGTCGTTCTGTCGGTCCTGATCTCCGCGGCCCTGTTCAGCGCTCACCATCATATCATCTGGGTGGACGGCCAGTTGGGACGCAGCGCCCCGTTCAATTGGGCGGAGTTTGGCTTCCGCACGCTGGCGGGGATCTACTTCGCCATCCTGTTCGCGGTTCGCGGCTTCGGCATCACGGCTGGAACTCACGCCTTCTACGACATTATCGCCACGCTGGTCAACGCCCTCTTCTTCGCGGCCTGATTGTCCGACGAGCCTGGTTTTTCAATGCCGCGGATTCGGAAAATTTCTCATTTTTCGTTACTCATTGAATGTGCGGAAGTTGTGAGATATTCGTCCCATAAGGGCTTGGAAGGCCCTTATCAGTACTGATATTGCACTTGAATCGGCGTCCTCCTCGCGGTATAATAAGCCCAAAGATTGAAGCGTGTTTTTCGGGGTTATTCGTTATGGAATCGCCGCAAATCAATGTTGCAATTGACCAACTGACCTTCAGCCTGTTCCAGCGGCCGTTGCATCCGGAGCTTTTCCAGATCTACGCCAACCGTCAGATCAAGACGGAGAAGTATGAAGCCTTGATCTGGGTCACCGGCTGTACCCATGTCGTCAGCATATTTGCAGGCGACGTGTGTCTGAGCGAAGTGGTCAGCACGCCCGGGCAGTTGCTGCCGCACCGGGGCCTGGTCGAGCGGTTCCAGTTCCGCGGGCCGCGGACCCACAAATGCACGCTCAGTCGCGGCGTCAGCTACATGACTGATTTCCAGATCGAGAAAATGAGCCCGAATCTATACCGCCAGAGCCATACGGATCTGGAGCGGTTCGCCCGCAATCGCGGGGTGTTCGTGAAGTTCCCGGAGTTGGAAGTGGACAGCCTCCAGCCGTTCTGCTATGTGGATTTCGAGGCGCGGCGCAGCGAGCTGCACATTCACACCTTTGCCGCTTATCCGGATCAGGTCACGATGGTCAAAACGCAGTCGCTCTTCGATTTCCAGTAAGAGAGACGATCCTGATCTACGAAAGTCGAGAGCACGGACAAACTCGTTTGTCCGTGCTTTTTGTTTTTGTGCTTTGCCGAGACGTTCGACCTAATTGTTCTGCATTTGGACGTTCTGCCGGAGCACGTGCAGCTTTTCGCGGATCTCGCCGCACATCCGGCTATTGGGGAAGTCCTTGATGATTTGCTGACCGATGTCCAGGGCATTGGTCCATTGCTTGTCGGAGACGGCCATCGCAAACTGGACGCCCAGGTTGTGCAGTTTGGTGCGGAAGACGTCCTTGGCGGCCTCCTGCAGAGCCAGGGCCTCGTTCGGCGTCAGATACATGTCCAATTCTCGCAGGATGGAGAGGCTGCGGTCGGTTTCCTGACGCGTGACGGCGTCGTCCCAGGCGGCCAGGAGAGCCCTCTTTCGCTCCTCTTTTCGCTCGACCAGTCTCTGTCGCAGGGACTTCATCTTCTCCGAACCGGGGTGGGCTCGAATGAGCGATTCGATCTGCAGGCTGGCCTTGACCCACTGGCAGGCGTCGAACAGCCGCTCGACCTCGACGATGCCCTGGTCGACCCGCTCGTCCTCGGTTGCGTTGCGGTAGGCGTCCACCTGCCGGCGGAGCTGCTCGGCCAGCAGACGGTATTCCGACCGGTTCTCGATCTCGTCGACGATCTCGTAGGCGCCGTCGAAGTCGTTCTGTTTGAGACGCTCGAAGACGGCCTCGCGGAGGGATCGCTTATCTTCCTCGCGGAATGCGATGGCCTTGGCGGCGTCGCTGATCCGCGTGCTGTGGTTGATTTGCATCAGCCCGTCGCGGATGTTGCACAAGGCCTTGCTCGCTTCTTCCAGCCTGGCGCTGTTCTCGTTGAGCGTGTTGACAATCCGGGAGACCCTGGACAACGTCGCCAGCAGGGCGCCGAGAAAGATCAGGCCGCCCAGCAGAAAGACGGGCTGCCGCACGCTCTCAGACTGTTGGAACACATTGGTAAAAACCGCCAAAAGAAGAACGAGTACGAGAGTGCTTGCGACGAACGCGATGTGCCATCTGTACCGCCATGCCTGGCTGTCATTCCCGGAATCCATAGGCGTTCTCCTCAGAGCAGGAAACCTTGTTGCAGCCACCGTTCATTGTATCGTCATCTCAGAGCAAGACGCTTGAACGACCCCATTTATTCCGGGTTGCACGCTGTCGGGGTGGATGTCTCAGAACAAAGAACCAAGATATAAGAAGAAAAGAGCGTGAAATCCAGCATCCATCATACTCTGCCGGGCCGGCTTTGGCAAGACATTCCGTCCGGAAAGTGACGGCCGGTTGCGCCCGACGAACCGTTCGCCCTAAGGCCAGTGAACCGGAAGACTTACGGTTTGCCGGCCCCGCGATGAATCGGCCGGGACTCGCCCGTTCGACTCCGACCTATTCGGCAGCGGGTGCGACGCAGTAAATGTAGGAAAGCGGGCCGGTCCCGGTATTCTGGACGTCATGGAGCGTTTCCGGAGGGATGTATGCTACTTTCCCCGCTCCAACCGCCAGGCGGTCTCCGTTGCCCAACGCCAGTTCCCCTTGGCCGGTGAGGAACACCAGCAGCTCTTCGTGGTTCTTGGTGCTGTGCTGGCCGCAGGCCTTGCCCGGTTCCAGGTACACCCGGCCGGACCGCATTCCATGGGTTTGCGGTTTGCCCTCCAGAATCCGTTGGTATTCGGGCTGGTTGTTCAGGTCGACTGTGAACGCTGCTTGCGATGACGCCATCGGTTCTCCTTGGAAATCGTTTGCAAAGATCGTTACTGTCGCCGTTAATACGGGTTCGTCGCTTTTCTGTCAACAACCTCTGCATATCCGTTGTGCAGAACGGAACGTATTGACGTTGCTCTGTGGTGAACGATTGTCTTTCAGGAGGCAGTGGGGTTCTCGTGACGCAGGAAGTGGGTCCGCTTATCGTTGCTGCCGCCTCCATAGGGTTTCTGCATACCCTTTTGGGGCCGGATCACTATGTGCCGTTCATCATGATGTCCTGGGCGAGGCAGTGGTCTGCTCCGAAGACCGCAGCCATCACCCTGATTTGCGCCTTGGGGCATATTGTGGGTTCTGTCGTACTGGGCCTTGTCGGCGTGTCGCTGGGCCTTGCGCTCAAGGGATTGGAGTGGACCGAATCGGTCCGTGGCAATGTGGCGGCGTGGTTGTTGATCGCGTTCGGACTGGCTTACTCCATCTGGGGGATTCGCTATGTCTATCGCAGGCATCTGCACCAGCACACCCATCCGCACCTCGTGAAAGGGCCCCACGATCACCTGCACGCCCACACCCATCTCGGAGAACATTCCCACGTTCACGATGCCCAATCGGCCAAGACTCTGACGCCCTGGATACTCTTCGTGATCTTCGTCTTTGGACCCTGCGAGCCGCTGATCCCCATGCTGATGTATCCGGCCGCTCAGGGCAGTTACCCGGACCTGTTCGTTGTCACCGCGGTTTTCGGCCTGGTCACGGCCGCCACCATGCTGGGCGCGGTCTTTCTCGGCCGGGCCGGCGTAGACTTCCTGCCGCTGAAGAGGATCCAGCACTACAGCCACGTCCTGGCGGGGACCACCATTCTGCTGTGTGGCCTGGCCATCCGGTTCCTGGGACTCTAAAAATAATACCGCGACGAGTGTTTTTCTTCTTGGCGCGCTGGGCCCATTCTCCTATCCTAGACGTCCGTAGCACGAATTGTTGCTTTGTATGCGCAATGGTCTGAGTTATGAAGTCGGAGGTAGGAGTATGAAGAAGCGTCTGTTGTTGAGTGGGGTCGTTCTGTGGGTGTGTGTCGGCGTGGCGTCGGCCGATCCGACGGTGGGGCAGGTCACCCACCGCGAGTTCCAGGCCGTCGATTCCAGCGGTGAGCAAACCTACGACGCGACGCAGACGGTCATTCTGGAGGGGATCGTGCTCCACAACCCGGCCGACATGTTGGACCCGACGCCGGACGACAGCGTCGCCGCGATGTACAACTTGGTCGCCCAGTGGCAGTTCTTCTTCCAGGGCGAAGGCGACGACCATGCGGGCACGGCGGTCTTCATGGGTCAGTGCTACAACAACCTGCCCTGGGTCGAGACCGGCGGATACTCAAACGAGGAGTGGATCGCCGAGATGACGCGGCTCAATGCCGCCCAATTCGCCCCCGGCGACCGCATCCGCGTCACAGGGTATTTCCTGTCGTACAAGGGCAAATGCAACGTGAACGAGCAGCACAACAAGAACGCCGATCATGATTTCACAATCGAACTGCTCGAACGGGGCGTAGGACTCCCGAGGCCGGAAGTTGTTTCTCTGAGCGAGCTGAAGGACGAGCAGGACCAGTTCGTGTTCGACCCCAACCGCCTGGTGGGCTCGGAGTACTACCAGGGCCGGCTGATCAAGATCGAGGATGTCAACATCGTGGATTCGAACGAGTGGCGCCCGGGCGGCGAGCTGCTCATCACCGACGGGGTCAGGACGTTCCCGGTCAAGCTGGGACGCGGCAATGGGATCTATGCCGG
>CALMMH010000311.1 GCA_937868145.1 uncultured Phycisphaerales bacterium | reverse complement strand
CATTGGCGTATTGGGCGTTCGCCGAGGCCCCGGACTTGAGGGCCACGGCCGAAGCCTGAGCCGTAAAGGCATAGTCGCTCGACTTGAAACGGTCCAGCGCTTCCCGACCCTCAAAGAAGATGATTTCGGTGTACGACTGGCCGCCCAGCGCCAGACCGATGCTGGCCTGCGTCAACGAGCAGTACCCGACCATGTGGTCGTTCTGGAACAACTGCCCCCGTCCGTACGCTCCGCCCACTCCAACGGTGCCTTTGCCCACGGTGGGGAACACCGCGTAGCCGGCGGCCGTGTCGAAGAACCGCTGCAAACCGGGGTCCGTTCCCTTAGCCGCCTCCAGCGCAGTCTGGACCTCGGTGCTTAACTCTGCCCGCTGCTCCATGTTCTTGGGAGCGGTGGAGCACCCCACCAGGCAGCACACGCCCACGGCCAACAACACACACGTCAATCGATGAATTCGCATAGTGGATCCCTTCCTTAAGATCTGGACTTTTGCAAAATGGCCATTCTGCAAAAGTCCAATTAAGATGAGAGAAGGGTAATCCATCGATGGCATGAGGAGAAACAGGCAGTCTCCCGAATTCGGTGAAGGAATCGGCGTACTCCGACGCCGGTGGATGCCACCGAAGGCGCGGACTTTTACCGCACGGGCCAGAAGACCTGGTCGCCACCGTCGGGACCGTCGCCCCAGCGGCTGGGGACGCCGCCGTCGTCGTCGAAATCCAGCCCGCGACTGTAGAGCAGAAATCCGCCATCGACGCGTTTGTAGATCAGCACGTCGTCTGAGTACGGGTCTTGAGGCGTTTTCCGCAGGAGGCCGGCCCCGGCGAGTTGCGACAGAGACTCCGGGTATTCGCCATGCTCGGCTTCATAGCGAATCGCGGCGATCGTCGCCACAAGGGCGTCGAGGTCCACTTGGGCCCGCCAGGGCAAATCGAGAACTCCCAGGGAACCGCTTCCCAAGAGCGCAACGTATGCATTCTCCTGGAGTAGGCCGTTGAGAACGCCCTTGACGCCATTGGGCTCATGGTGGAACTCCCACGGCGTCATGGCCGCCGCGACTTCGATGTGCCTGAAGAATTCCTCCGTGCAGCGAGTCGTCTCCTCCCGGCTCAATCCAAGGAATACGGCGTTCTGCTCGGGAGTCATCGGATCGATCCATCCTTTGACGGATCCAGGGAGGACTCCCGCTCCGGCGATCACTGCCCGAGGGATCCGGCCGTGCCCGCCGCCGTCGTCGGTGAACATCCGTTGGATGCCGTCGCGCCAGACGAGTCGTTCGAGGGCGGAATTCGGCACATTGCGGTCGGCGTCTCCGAGTTGCTCCAGTTGCCGCTGGATGGCGGCGAGCATCTGCGGTTCGAAGGATTCACAGGCCAGAATCCCGCGAATCGTGCCCGTCATCAGACTGCGGATGCCAAGACCCATCAATTGATGAGTGAGAACTTTGTTGCCCCCGAGATGGCAGGCGAGCCGATAGAGGGTCGTCATATCGGCCAGCAGCAGATCATCCTGACCGTCGAAGGCCCGCAGCTTGATACGCGTATCCAGCACGAAGGCCAGTTGCCGCATCCCCGCCGCCTGGGGCATGCCCGCAAGCATCGCCGTCGGACCGGCATAGATGGGACAATAGTACGGCTTGCGAGCGCCTTCGGCCGCAAGTTCCAGGGCCGTCTCGTTGGCGGTGACCCACGTGCGAAACTGCTCGAAAACCCCCTCGGGCCAATTCTCCGGAAACCCCCGGCGGTACTGACCGAGCATCTCCGGCATTTCGACCACCGCTTGGGATGCCCGCTCATAGCAGCCGCAAGCGTCGTCCTTCGGATCGTAGTCGGCCGGACGCGCCATCTCGGTCATCTTCGCCACCGTATCGGTCGTGATCCGAATCTTCGTGCAATCCAGCCAGTGGGGCCAGTGGGCCGCACAGTACAGACCGCTGAGGACCATATGGGCCGCGATGATGGGCCCCAGGGTCCTGCGTCTCCATCGCCAGATCCCTGCGAACAGGCCGAAGACGAAGATGGGCGTCAGGCCGGCAAGCGGCCGGATGTGGACCGTCGTGAAAAAGACCGCCTGGGCCACCACGGCCGGGAACGCCCCCACGATCCGTTCGAGCCCTCGCTGGACGTATCCTCTCCAGAACACCTCTTCCAGAATAGGTCCTGCGACAGCCACACCGATCGTCAGAACGACAAAAAACGCGATCCCCCTGCCGTCGGCCGTGAACGCGTGGTTATCCCTCCACTTCAGGCCCAGCCCATCCACCAAGGCGATCGTCGGCGCGATCAGCAGCATGGCGACAAGCGGCAGGAAAAGAACCGCCGTCGCTTCGACCCAGCCCCGACGAAACCAGACGAGTTCCAGATTGCCCACGGCGCCGGTCCGTCTGGCCACCAGAACGATCAACAGCGCGATGAGCATGCCGGCCGCGGGGAGAAGCAGATGCGTGATCAGGCCATTCTTGCTGATGCCCTCCGGCGTGTACAGAAATTCGGCGAATACCGCCGGAACCCCCGTCGCCACGACGGAGGCGACGAGAATTCCGAGAATCCGCAGCCGATGGGCAAATCCGCCCGCACCGGCCTCTGCGTCCGCAATCAGTTCCGACAAATCATGCCTCCATGCCGTTCGTGGCAACCTCGCACAGACTGTGTGAATCGGGACCCGTTCACTGTCCAGGGCGTGTATCGAGCCTCTTGGCTACCTCCTCGAAGATCAATTGCATCGCGTGCTCGATGGGCGAAGGCAAGTAGGTCCCCGCAGCCATCTTGTGGCCTCCGCCGCCGAATTTCGCGGCGATCTCGCTGACATCCAGCGCCCGCTCGCCCTCGGGCCGGCTCCGCAGCGAGCAGCGGATGCGCCCGTCCCGCAGTTCCATGAACAGGGCCGCGACCGCCACCGAGCCGATCCGCTGGCATTCGTTGATCAGGTTCTCC
>CALMMH010000310.1 GCA_937868145.1 uncultured Phycisphaerales bacterium | reverse complement strand
GGATTCCGACGCTTCGCGTCGGGAGTTTGTCGCATTGGGGCCACCAGCCTGGAGGGGCGTTGCACGCCCCCGCGCAACGTCCGGTCCCGCAAGCGAACGCCTCGTTCGCACATCAAGCCGGAGGCCGCACACGCGATAAACTCACCCTATGTGACCGCTTCGGGCGTACCTCTCCGGCGGCGCCGACTATCCCGAAATCCCGTGAAGAACCTTCTTTTTTGCGGGGATGGCGTTCCGTCTGACGATTGCCGCACAGGGTCGTTTGCGGAGAGTCGAATCCGCGAACCGCCTGCCGGTTGGCGCGTATACTCTTGTG
Source organism: uncultured Phycisphaerales bacterium (assembly GCA_937868145.1). Lineage (GTDB taxonomy): Bacteria > Planctomycetota > Phycisphaerae > Sedimentisphaerales > Anaerobacaceae > PLanc-01. Next base: position 3,975 of record CALMMH010000310.1, on the reverse strand, counting down.
TAGGTGACCCCCGGGACATTTCTTCCGTGCCCCGGTCGGTCGAGTGACATGGCTTCCGGGAAATCGGAGTTTTCTTCCGTTTTGCACTTGACAGGACGTCGTTGATTGGTACGATAACGTCGGCGTTTAGTGGAAGACGGAGGAGGCCATCTCGAAGTATCACGATAGGGTGGCCGGCCATCGAATAGATGGTCGGGAGTGGGTGAACCGTAAGGAGACGGGGAGATGTGTTTGTGCAGGGAAGTACGATTCTCGGCTATCCTCCTGTCCTGCATCGTCGTTCCGCTTGGCGGAATCGGTGCGTCCAGGACTGAGGCGGCTGTAGGTTTGTCTGCCTGCACGTGGCCGACCACGTGTTCCTTCCTGTATTTCCCCAGCGATGCGCCTCAGGGTGTCGTATCCCTTGTGACTCCAGAGAGTTGGCCGCAGGGCGGTCTCCCCAACGACGGGAGCCCAGCCATGGCGATTCCCGAAGGGCCGGGCGCAGTGTGCCTGGGCGTCATGGGCTTTTTCTGTGTGGCCCTGGTCAAGAATCGCAGGATATGGATTGGCTTGTGTCTGTTTGTTCTAGGCAACGGTCGGATCGGTGCGGCTCGCATGTCGAGGCTTGTCGCTCCCGAGCCCGAGCACGGTACCGCTGGTTCATCCAACAAGATTGCATTCTTCCCTTCTCTGGCACGGGAGGCATCATCCTGTTTGGATCGAGAGGGTCTGGACGCAGGGTCTGCAAAGGGGCTGTCTTTCCCAGACTTCCTGGGTTGCCCGCACATCCTGCGGTCTGGGTCGTTCGGCTGGTTCCGTGAGGATCACATCGTAGCAGGCCTATTGTCTCAGGCAGATATTGGGTTGGGTGCGGCCCGAAGGGGACGACCGACTTGTATCCTCGCCAGTATTGTGCAATGGCCGGTGTTCGATGGAGAGATTCAGCGGGCTCGGCCTCCGCCAGCGAGATTCTCCCCACGCATTTTTGGATGAAATGGAGTTATCCTCGGATTTCCGTCTACTGGCACGACAAGGAGAAGAAGATGAAGCGGTTTTTGGTTCTGGCATTGATTTGCGGTGCGACGGCGACGTCGGCCCTGGCGGTGAGTACGTTCACACCTACTGTTACTGATCTGCAGGGTTTCGGTGTTCTCGCTGCGTACACCACGGACCCGGATCTCAATCCTCTGGGGTTGGATGTCTACACGAGTCCGGATCCTACATGGGATACGGCAACATTCACGGGCAACGTCGGCTATCAGTTGGATGACGTTGGCAAAGCGAGCGGTGGTGTCATTCCGGTTGAGTATGTTGCGATCGGAACGACCGGTGCGAATCTCTCATCGTACGATTCCTATGCACTTCGGTTGTTCAACGACAACAACCAGGATTGGGACTACCGCCTGTTTGCGACCGACGGCGTGAACACGGCCACTTCGCCTTGGGTAAATGTCGGCTCCGGCGGTGACGCTGTCAGTTTGAGTGTAGACCTGAGCGGGTTGACGCTGACGAATGTTACCTTTGGGTTCCTGGTTGGAAACACCACCGGCGCTGACACGATTCACACTACGGCCTCGCCGATTCCCGTTCCGAGCGCCGTTCTGCTGGGTGGAATGGGTGCCGGCCTCGTGGGATGGATTCGCCGGCGTAAAATGATGTAAGCACGATTCACTGGATGGTAGGAAGCAGGATCGCAGGGACGTGATCCGCTTCCTACGTCCACGCCTCATCCTGTTGCTTGGTCGGAGGGAACCGAGCACGAAACACCTCTTTCGAGAGTGATTATACCCCGCCCAGTTCTACTGAAGGGACGGTCGTCTCCAGTTTCCGATCCCGTCCCACCATTCCGCGATGTGATCGGAAGCCGTACTCTCGTCTCCGGTCTCTTTGCGAAGCGCGACGGTCATGTCGCGAAGTTGCCGCATGCAGCTCAAGCCTCCAACCCGCCAGGCATTAGCGCCAAGATGCACCGCCTCTCGCTCCGCCAAGGAAATGTCCTTGGCGTCGGACGCCAGAAGCGCCGCCAGCTTCTCGGCATGCGGACGCAGATGCTGTTGCCATCGCTGCCGTTCCTGTTCCTCGCGGGCAAAGGCCTCCGCGAGCAACTGCTCCCGTTTCTCCTGACGGGCGCGCCGCTCGGCTTCCACCTGGGCGAGCCGTTCGAGTCTGTGCTTGCGGCTGGTGGGCAGAAGCATCTCCACCAGGCCCGCGACCGGATCGACGACGACCCAGACGATAAAGGTGGTGCCCAGAGTCCCCATCGCCACGCCGAGAAGGAACCGGATCGGGTGGGAGACCCCGATCATGGCCAGCGTGCCGGCCAGGCCGCCCAGCAACGGAGCCGCCACGTACAAACCCATGTAGTAGCTCGTCGTCGTCAGCGGATGCTCGACCTCGATCTGCTGGGATTCTCCGATCCCTCGGAACAGCGCGAACAGATAGAGGCTGATCAGAAGGAACAAGACGAGCACGGAGTGGCCCGACAGCGAGAAGATGAACCACCAACGGAACCCGGCCTGATGCAGCGCCAACACGAGGATGAAGCCGATACAGGCCATGAACCAGACGGTGCTCACTATGTGAGTCAGCTTGAGAATCTGCCGCGTCATCATGTGACTGCCTCTGACTGGTCGAAGACCGCCGAAACTCGCGTCAATACCTGCTGCCGTTGGGATTGTAGCCTTCCGTGGAGCCCGTCGATCCCGGCGGGTTCTGGACCAGGTACGCTCCGTAGAACGCGCGGGCCACAGGGCTGATGAACTCTTCGAGAACCATGCCGATCGACGCCAGGATGGTCGGCGGGACATAAATGATGTCGCCTTCTTCCAGCAGGACGTCCTTCGTCGCGTCGCCGCGGGTGGTCACCTTGTCATAGTTGAGCTCGAAGATCCGAGGATCTTCATCCTCATGGATCGCGGGCCGGATCACCTGAATTCGCTTATCCCACGCCATGATGTTCGGTTGGGCCGAGGCCAATGCCATGATCGCGCTGTCGCGTCCGGTGTAGTTCCGGGGACCCGGCCGCATGACCTGTCCGACCACATAGTACACCTTGCTGTTGTAGGTCGCGATCCGGACATCCACGGGGTGGTCGCCGGGCAGCGTGTACAACTCCTTGACCCGGTTGCTCACCAGGGTGGCGATCTCCTGCGGGGTCTTGCCCGCGACGTCGATCTCGCCCAGCACCTCGAAACTGACCTTCCCGTCCGGGCGGACCCGTTGACGCTGCATGTGGACTTCCGCCACCTGGGAGCAATGGATCTCGATCTCGTCAGGCGGCTGGACCGTGTAATTCTCGGCCGTGACATTCACCTCATAGGGTCTGACCCAGGCCTGGATATCCTCCGGATTGGAGGCAAAACAACCGGCTATCAGGCTGATCGAAGCCAACGCCACCACTGTGCCAAGTTTTTGAGACCTACCCACAGGTATTCTCCTTATTGTAGGAACTTTATCGGACTCCCTTGTCCTATGCTTCGTGCGACAGACTCCTTGCGCTGCACTGCATAGACTTTATAGTTTACATCGTGTTTTCCGTCAAGCTTCTTAAGGGAAAAGCGTGTTTTAGGCACTCTCGTCGCCAAAATTAGCGAAATCTCTTGACCGCGATCGCGACCGTAGCGTATGGTGAAAGACTTCAATCGTCGCTGATTTGAAGGAGACCGCGATATGGACAGTCTCCGCTTTGCGCGGCAGTTTCTGCGACATCCCAAGCAACTCGGGACCATGGTCCAGAGCGGCCGGATGCTGGCCCGGAAGATGGCCGAAGAGATAGGCGAGAGCGTGCAGGTGGTCGAGTTCGGCGGAGGGACCGGGCCGGTGACCCGGGAAATCCTCAAGAGACTGCCTGGCCACGCGCAGTTGACCTGCTTCGAGGTCAATCGGGAGTTCTGTCGATGCCTCAGGCGGATCAAGGATCCTCGGCTGCGAGTCGTCAATGACAGCGCGGTCAACTGTGGACGGTATGTGCGTCATGCTGACTGTGTCGTTTCC
>CALMMH010000309.1 GCA_937868145.1 uncultured Phycisphaerales bacterium | reverse complement strand
GCTCTTTGATCCACGTCGCCACATTCACGACACCGACCCGGACGGCAGCCTCACCCTTGAGCACCTGGTCTTGACGCTGATAGTAGCAGCCCAGGATGACCGCGGCGCCGTGGCGGTCGCATGCTTCAATTACGCGTCCTACCCGCCGCAGGTAGGCTTCGGACAAGGAGCCGTCCGGACGGAAAGCGGAATTCGCCGCGTCCTCATAGCCGGGCGTGCCGCCCTGCAGACAGATCGTGAAGGCACGAATGCCGTGATCCACGTAATCAGAAAGATGAGCGAGGAATTCGTCGGTGTTGGAATCCGGATCGAACTCCGGACGGTTGCGGTCCTCGAAGACGGCATTGACCATCCGCACGTTCATCAGGAGTCCTTCGGCCTGTGCGCCGGGATACGTCACTTCGTCATTGAGAAACCACCGGCCCTGCCGAATCGACACCTGCGTGCGAGCAACAAATCCCTCTCGTGCATCCTCGATGCCCGAAGTACGCGAGCCGAGGTGGCGAATGGGGATCGTGTCGCTGTCCCCTGCCATAGCGTGTGAACCCACAACGGCCAGAAGCAGAAGCATCTGCATTCTGATCGCATACGTCATTCCATGCCTGCATCGAAATACGGATCGGTTCATGCTTAAAATGCTCCTTCTGCGCTGCGTCATGATGACCTCCTGTCGGCCGCTACCATACCACAGTCGCACTGCCTTATCCACTCTCAGTTCTCTTCAGGGACAGACGCCACATCCAGGGTCTGAGAACCTTCGCGTTGTGTCGTGCGAGCGTCCATGGCCGGCCGATGGTAACGGTCGTGCATTGACTTGGAGTCCCCTCCCTGCTACAGTGGTTCCCTGTGGCGCAGGAGCACTGGCTCTGTAGATGATCCACCACGTATACGCGACAAGGACTCGCATGAAGCCAACGTTGTTGGTTCTGGCGGCAGGTTTGGGCACCCGGTACGGCGGACTCAAGCAGATCGATCCGGTCGGTCCGCACGGCCAAACCCTCATCGATTACTCCCTTTACGATGCGATTCGGGCCGGATTCGGCAAAGTCGTCTTCATTATCCGACACAACTTCGAGGACGCGTTCAGAAGGATCGTCAGCAGCAAGTTCAACCGCTTCGTGCAGACGGAATATGCGTACCAGGAACTTGAGGCGGCTCTGGGCGATTTCGTCCTGCCGCCGGGACGTGAGAGGCCCTGGGGCACCGGCCATGCGATCCTGGTGGGCCGGGACGCCGTTCGCGAGCCGTTCGCCGTGGTCAACGCCGACGACTACTATGGCGTCGGCTCGCTCTGGAAGATAGCGGCTTTTCTCACCCGAGACGCCGCGCCCGATCTCTACGCGATGGTGGGATTTATCCTCAGGAATACGATGAGCGAGCACGGGACCGTGGCGCGAGGGATCACCGAGTGCGACGAACACTGGTTTCTCAGGCGAATTGCAGAACGAAAAGGGATTGCGAGGAGCGACGGCTGCATCCGATACCCAGACGCCGACGGAGCCGCCCATACGCTGACCGGGGACGAGATCGTCTCCATGAATCTCTGGGGATTCCACCCCTCGATCTTCGACCATCTGGAGACTCAGTTCAGACAATTCCTCCCCGAGCGGGGACAGGACCGGAACTCGGAACTGTACATCCCCTCCGTCGTGGATGCGATTGTGGCGAGCGGACAGGCCCGAGTGAAAGTCGAAAGGACGGACGACACCTGGTTCGGTGTAACCTATCGCGAGGATGCGCCGACCGTCAGGCGATGCATTCAGGAACTGACCGCCCGGGGCGTGTATCCGGAGAGACTCTGGAAGTAAGCCATGGCGTATGACGTCGCATCCATCGCAAGGCATTTCGAACTGGCGGGCAAGCCCGAAGCCATCGTCCCGATCACAACCGGACACATCAACGACACCTACGTCGTGACTGAAAACGCCGGTGGGCAGACAGCCCGCTACGTGCTCCAAAGGATCAATCACTACGTGTTCAAGGAACCCGTGCAGGTGATGGCCAACATCCTTCGGATCACCAAACACATCAAGTCCCGAGTGTCGAAGGCCGATCCGGCGTTGGCGTCCCGCCAGTTGACGGTGATCCCCTCGGACGAGGAACCTGGCTGGCATCGGGATTCTTCCGGCAACTTCTGGCGCATGTACGGTTTCATCGAGAACGCGGTCACCTACGACACGCCCGAATCATCCGACCTGGCCTGTGAAGCGGCCCGAATGTTCGGCTGGTTCCAGGGCATGCTGACCGACCTTCCCGGATCGCCTCTGCACGAAACGATCCCCGGCTTTCACGACACGCCCCGCCGGCTGCGATATTTTCAGCAGATTCTCGCAGAGGACAAGTGCAGCCGTGCGAAAGGGGCCGCGGCGGAGATCGACTTCGTGCTCGAACACGCGGCCCTCTGCAACGTTCTGCCCGACCTGGTGGCGACGGGCAGAATGCCTGTACGCATCGCGCACAACGACACGAAGATCAACAACGTCATGCTGGACAAGAACACCGGCAAAGGCGTCTGCGTGATCGACCTCGACACCGTCATGCCGGGCCTGTCCGTTCACGATTTTGGCGATCTGGTCCGCACGGCGGCCTGCCCGGCGGCCGAGGATGAGCGGGATCTGTCGAAGGTTGTGATCGATGTCTCTCTCTTCGACGCCCTGGCCCAGGGGTTCGCCCAGGAGACCGGGCGATTCCTCAGGCCGGTCGAGAAGAGCCACATGGTCTTCGGCGGCACTCTCATCACCTTCGAACAGATGATCCGATTCCTCACGGACCACCTCGCGGGCGACGTCTACTACAAAGTCCATCGCGAAGGCCACAACCTCGACCGTACGCGCACGCAGATGAAACTGGTGCAATCCATCCTCGAGCAGGAAGAGATCTTGAACGGGCTCGTCGAACGAGCCTATTCGAACAGTCCCAATGACGCGAATTGAAAGGAACAGCCCATGGCGGAAGGACGCTGGATGCAGGCGATCGTGTGTTCGATGGTTTCGGTCGGACTGTTCGGAGCTGGCGTCGTGAAAGCGGCCGGCCCCGTCGAGTACCCCGGCCCGGCGCCGGGCGAGGCGAAAGCCTCTATCCAGGACAATGAGATCGCGTTGTCCAATAACGTCCTGGAATGCAAATGGGCGATTGCGGAGGGACGTCTCAAACCCATACACATCAAGGCCCAGGGGTTGCCCGCTGTATCGTTGCAGGATAGTGAATGCTTTCAACTGATCCTGGCGGACGGGCAGACTCTGAAGACATCCGACTTCAAGATCCTTGGGGAGTCGCGATCCGACGCCCGCTGGACAGGAAACGCCGTCAAACGAGTCCATGTGGCTCTGGCCACATCCGACGACAACCTTGCGATCGAATGGAGTGCCGAGTTGCGAGACGGCTCCAATTACGTGCGGCAGTACGTCTCCATCGCTCCCAAGACAACGGACGTGGACGTGCGGGAGACTGTCCTCGTACAATTGAACGCACAAAACGCCAAGGTGGTCGGCACGCTGGACGGCTCGCCCATCGCAGTCGCGGACAGATACTTCTTTGCATTCGAACACCCGCTATCGAAAACCCGAACGCTCAATTCGCAGGTGCAGTGCAGCCTGCCACGAACCACACCGGTGAAAGGGGGCGAGGAGCAGACGTACAGTTCGGTGATGGGTGTAGCCCCGGAGGGGCAGCTTCGCCGGGCGTTCCTCTATTACGTCGAACGGGAGCGGGCTCATCCCTATCGGCCGTTCCTGCACTACAACAGTTGGTACGACATCGGCTACGGCGGCGACAAGATCCTCGAACCGGACGCCCTGAAGGTAATCGACCTGTTCGGCACGGAGTTGATCAAACGCCGCGGCGTGAAACTGGATTCATTCGTCTGGGACGACGGTTGGGACAACCCGGCCTCGCTATGGCGATTCCACGAGGGGTTCCCCAAGGGATTCACCTTACTGCAGCGAGCCGCAGTTCAATACAACTCCGCGATTGGCGCGTGGCTGTCTCCGTGGGGCGGCTATGGCCAACCTAAAGAAGAGAGAATGAAGTATGGCAGACAGGAGGGCTTCGAAACGAACGAGCGAGGCTTCTCCATGGCCGGCCCCAGATACTACGCGCGGTTTCGAGACGCCTGTCTGGGAATGATCCGGGACTACGATCTGAACTACTTCAAATTCGACGGGATCAGCGACGGCGGAACCCCGACCGGCGCGGCGGCCGCGTTCGCGCCGGACGTCGAGGCGCTGCTTCGATTGACCGTCGATCTTCGCAAGGCAAAACCTGATGTCTTCATCAATGTGACCACAGGCACATGGTCCTCCCCCTACTGGCTATGGTACGCGGACTCGACCTGGCGGTCCGGCGCTGATTGGGGCACCTGCGGTTGGGGCTCGAAGCGTCAGCAGCAAGTCACCTATCGCGACGCCCAGACCTACCAGAACGTGGTGCTTCGTGGGCCTCTGTACCCGATCAACTCCCTCATGACCCAGGGCGTCATGTTCGCCAACCACGGCCTTCCGGACGACAAGGATCGCATCGTCGAGGACATTCGTGCGTTTTTCGCCGGCGGAACGAACTGCCAGGAACTGTACATCACGCCTTCTCTGCTGGACGCTCGCACGTGGGATGTCCTGGCCGAGGCGGCGACGTGGTCTCGCAACAATGCCGACGTGCTCGTGGACACCCATTGGATCGGCGGCGACCCGGCCAAAGGCGAAATCTACGGATGGGCTTCCTGGTCGAAACGCAAAGGAATCCTGGCTCTTCGCAATCCCAAGGATGCGCCGGGACAGATCCATATCGACATCGCCAAGGCTTTCGAATTGCCGCAGGGAGCCGCCAAGACACACTCCTTGAAGAGTCCGTGGAAGGATGACGCAGCGCGTCCCGAGATAACGCTGTCCGCAGGCGAACGCCACACGTTCGAGTTGGAGCCGTTCGAGGTCCTGGTGTTCGATGCAAGGCCGCAGTAGACGACGGAGGTCATTTACAGGTTGAAGCTCTCGGCCAGCTCCACCATCGTCTCGTAGTTCTTCATCGTCCTGGCTGTAATCTGGCGGCCGTTGGGCGAAGCCGAGGGCATCAGAACAAAGCCTCTGCCTTGCCCACGAGCACCGTCGTGAAGGGTGCGTTCGACAAGCCGCCGAAATTCGGTTGGCTCCATCGATTCGATGTCGCACAGCTCGATGTTGCCGAAGAGGACCAGCCGCTCGCCGTACTGACGCCGGACGAATTCGAGATCCACGTCTCCGTGCGGCGGCGGTTCGATTGGATCGATCGCGTCGGCGCCCATCTCACAGACGTTGTCCAGGATGGCTCGGATTCGACCGTGACAGTGGATGCGGGCAAAGCCGCCGTGCTTTCGGATGGCTCTGACCATCGGCTCGGTGTATCGCACCACATATTCTCTGAACAGACGCGGAGGCAGAAACGGCTCGGCCGCATATTCGGCCCCGTAGACGCGCCAAAGATGCTCCGGGAAGTCCTGGGACACCCGTTCGGTTCTGGCGTAGATGGGCCCTGCGAGTTTCTCCAGAAGACGATGCATTCGCGTCGGCTCCGTCAGGGCGATCATCAGGAAATCTTCCATGCTGAAGAGCGAAGCCGCCGCACAGATGGGGTCTTCGGTGTCGACCATGACGATGCCGCAGTCACCGGTCCTGGCGTCCTCTTCGATCAGGGGAGCCACGTTGATCTCTTCCAGGAAGAATCCCTCGGGCAGTTGCAAATAGGCGTCCAGATCATCCACAGTCTTAAGAAGATGCTCCGTCGTCCAGACGGTGTCAACCTGGGTGTTGCGGCGTGTGGTTGAAGAGAGCTGCCGGCCGCCGACGTGAATCGTCACGCGAGTGCAATGCCACTCGCCCTCCACATAGCTGTGAAACTGGATAAGATCGCGAAAATCGTCGCTTTGACCGCGGCCGGAGAGTGTTCGGTAAGGATCCCACGAGCGGGATCTCACGGCGCTTCGCATGCGAATCAGGTCGCTTCGTTCCTCCGCCAGTTGCAGCAACGGACGCCATGATGGATCGCGATAGACGTTGAACTCGTCCGGATCGGAGGGGTCGACGCCAAATCCGCCCACCTCGTAGAAATTCACAGCGGGCCGGTCCGTCGGTTCGCCCCGCAAGATCGCCATCAGTCGTTCGCGTCGAGTCACTGGTTTTCCCCTGAAGGTCTCTATGGATCAGGCTTGACCCTGTCACGAGTAGGGATTATAGTCCCATCGTCAACCTTCGACAAGGGGTCGCAGACGCCCGGCGTGGCGTGGACTCGCAGTCCATAAGGCCACGATCGTTATGGCTGTGCCATCTGGGATGTCCGTCGGCCCCAACCGTTGTGGAGTATGTAGCGATGACCCATCTGACGGTACTTGACGGCAGCATCATCGGAATCTACCTCCTGATCACCATGATCGCCGGAGTGGCGATTCGCAGATATGTCCGCCGCGTCGAAGACTTCATCGTCGCAGGCCGCGAGATGAACGTCTATCTCGGAATCGCCTCCCTCGCCGCTACGGAATTCGGCATCGTGACTTGCATGTACGCCGCCCAGAACGGCTATGACAAAGGATTCGCCGGGGCCGTTCCGGGCCTGCTGACTTTCGCCGGGATGTTCCTCGTGGGCGCCACAGGCTTCTGCATCAAACCCCTCCGCGATTCGGGCGTGATGACGATTCCGGAACTCTTCGAGAAGAAGTTCGGTCCGCGCGTGCGATGGGCCGCCGGCGTGGTCATCGTGCTCGGCGGTCTTCTGAACATGGGCGTGTTCCTGAGGATGGGCGGCGACTTCCTGGTGAACGTGGCCCATCTCGACCCGGACTATCTCGAACTGATGATGACGGTCCTGCTGGTGGGCGTCGCGGTCTATACGATTCTCGGCGGAATGCTCTCGGTCCTGGTCACCGATTTCCTCCAATTCATCGTCATGAGCGCGGGCCTGATCATCACGACGTTCCTCATTCTGGACAAGGTGGGCTGGGCCACGCTGGTGAACACCGTGGAGGTGCACCACGGCGCCGGCGGATTCAACCCCCTCGCCAACCCGACGATGGGATGGTCCTACGTGATCTTCAATGCCCTGCTCAACACCGCGGCCACCCTCACCTGGCAGACCCAGATCGCCCGCGTCCTGTCGGCAAAGGACTCGACAACCGGTCGGAAGGTCTATACCCGCACCTCGTTCTTCTTCGTGGCACGCTGGCTGATCCCGGGGATCTGGGGGATCGCGGCCCTGGCCTTGCTCACGCCGGAGCAGACGCCTAAGGACAGTATTTTGGCCATGCCTCGAATGCTCGGCATGATCTTGCCGGCGGGCTTGATGGGCCTGCTCATCGCCGCCATGCTCGCGGCCGACATGAGCACCGACTCCTCCTACATGCTCACCTGGAGCAGCGTGATCTACAACGACATCCTGGCGCCGTTTCGCAAGACGAAATGGTCGGAGAAGAAGGGCCTGCTCTGGAATCGCGCGATCGTCGCGGCGATCGGCGTGTTCCTCCTGATCTATGGACTGTGGTACAAGATCGAGGGGGACGCCTGGACGTACCTGGGAATCACCGGCACGATCTATCTGGCCAGCATGTCCACGTTGCTGATTGCCTGCTGCTACTGGAAGCGTGCGAACAACTGGGGCGCCACAGCGGCGATCGTCTTTGGGGCTCTCTTGCCCGTCGCCGTGCTCGTTCTGCAGAAGGTCGGTCCCTGGACGGCCTGGATCAAGGAGAATGAAGCATCCTGCATGATCGCGGTCTACGCGACCACTGCGATGGCGATGATTGTCGGATCGCTTCTGAAGCCTCAAACTCAGGACTCCGCAGGAGACAAGTCATGACAGCTATTCTCGACGGCATTCTGGCGATGCTCAGGAATCACTGGTTCTGGGGAGCGACCACCCTCGTTTGCCTCACGTGGTACTCGACGGTCACCATCTACGTGGCCATCAAAGGCGCCGCCGACATTCGAAACATGCTTCGAAAGCTGTCCGACGGGGCGCCGCGTTCGCAGGAACCTTCCGTGCAGGTGCGGGAACAGTGAAATGGATGCCATCACGGACAACACCCTGCGCGCCATTCGCTTTGAACGGCCCGAGCATATCCCGATGGTCTTCTGGATCAACCCCGCCTGTTGGCACCATTACCAGAAGGAAACCCTCTTTTCGCTCATGGACGCACATCCACTGTTGTTCCCCGAATTTCATAGCGACGACTGTGCAATCCCCGATCTAGCTCCGTGGGAACGGGCCGGCACACCCTACACGGATTCCTGGGGCTGCCGGTGGGAGACAACCGATGACGGGATCACGGGCACGGTAACACGACGTCCGCTCGCCGACTGGCGGGCCTTGAACGATTTCATTCCCCCCGACCCCGGTCAAAGCAACGGCATGATCGAGATCGACTGGTCCCGTATGGCGGAGGAGGCCCGGGGCATTCGCGCACAGGGAAAGCACTGCGTCGGCGGTCTCGAACACGGTCATGCCTTTCTGCGTCTGAGTTACCTTCGAGGTTTCGAGAACCTCCTGCTCGATATGATGGACGGCGAGCCACGGCTGAACCGGCTCATCGACATGGTCGTGCAGTTCAGCGAGGGAATCGTCGAACGATGCCTCGACCTCGGCGCTGCTATGATGTGCTACCCGGAGGATCTGGGGGCGCAGAACAGTCCGCTGATTTCGCCCGACTTGTTTCGCCGATTCATCGGGCCGATGTATGAGAAGCTGGTGGCGCCTGCCCGGCGGGCCGGCTGCCTGGTTCACATGCATTCCGACGGAAACATCCACGCCCTTGCAGAAGACTTGGCCACCGCCGGCATCGATGCTCTGAACGTGCAGGATCTCGTCAACGGCGTGGATTGGATCGCAGGGAATCTGAAGGGCAGAGTGTGCATCGATCTGGACATCGACCGTCAGCAGGTGACGCGATTCGGCACGCCGGAACAGATCGACGCACTCCTCCGCAGCGAGGTCGAGACGCTCGGGAGCCCCGAGGGGGGTCTGATGATGATCTATGGACTCTATCCAGGCACTCCCGTCGAGAATGTCGAGGCGGTGATGGACGGGATGGAGCGATACGCCACGCATTATGCATGAACGATAGCGGGGAGTTCACCTATGGATAAGCTGGGAGTGGGCATCATCGGCTGTGGCTGGGTTGCGGGAGAGTACATAAAAGCCTTTCACAAGGATTCTCGCTCCCAGATCCGAGCGCTG
>CALMMH010000308.1 GCA_937868145.1 uncultured Phycisphaerales bacterium | reverse complement strand
CATCCATCCGCAATAGTCGCCGCAGCGTCTCCTGGGGCCCGCAACGGCAAACCGTACATATCGCTTGAAGGGCAGCTCCTCTCGCTGTATTCTACCCGCGACGTGACGGACAGAAGCTGTCTGCCCCTGGCAGAATCTCATTTGAGAGGGAACTCATGACGCAGAACGCTCAACACCCACATGAGCACCTGGCGGAGGAGTTGGAGGATCTTCGGAAGGAACTGGAGAGCTTTCAAAAGGAAAAGGAACGAGTCCGCGCAATCATCGGCAGGATCGGAGGCGTTCCCAAGACGCGGGCCAACCTGATCAACGCTCTGTTCATCGTCATCGTGGTGGTCTCGGTGGTCGTCTCCTTCGTGGGCGGCAAGGACTGGCAGTTGCTGATGATCGAGACCGCAACGGTCACGCTCGCCATCAAAATCATCTACCTGATCCACACCCAGATGCGCGTCGCCCACTTCGAGTTTTGGATCCTCTCGTCGCTGGAATGGCGAGTCAACGAGATCACGAAGCAGCTACGAGAGATCCGCAAGCAGATCGACGACAAATGACTCCGCCGAGCCGGACCGACGCCGTCCAACCTACAGGGTCGGGCACGTTGGAGAATCCTCCGCCGGCGGCGTCGACTCCGATGATACGGCGGGCGTCGATACCGGTTCCAACGGCGGCACGGGTTCCGCAACGGCGGCTTTCAGATGTTCTCGAATCGTGCTGTAGATCCGGCGGGTCTTGGCCTCGTCGCCGAAAGTGCCGACTCGAACCGTGACCTTGGTGGCGTTCGACGTGATGGCTTTGAGACGGACCACGACTTTCTTGTCCGACGAGTCGCGGGCTGCCACTCGAGCCGACAGGGAATCTGCGCCGCTGTCCCCCTCGATAACCTTCAGTCCGAGTTCCTCCATCGCTTGTCGTGAGGCAGTGTAGGTCTGCTCGATGCCGTACGGCTCTTCCGCTTCCAAGTCGCCCCTCATATACGCCACGGTCCCGGCCGCGCCGGCTCCCACGGCAACCGCCAGGCAACCGCCGCTGCTGAACGCCAGAGTTGCCAACAACAACGCGAGAAACAACAAACGCAAATGCATGCCTTACCCCCCATACTCAGACCAAAGCCACAAGAATCAGCGTGTCTCCGAAAGTATTGCAAATGAATCCGGGGACATCAAGCACAATCTGAGATCGCAGGCATCCCGTGGCGGGGGGATATACCGGTTGTGCACAGGGGAATCGCACAGCAGGCATGAAAAAAGGTCCCGTTGCAGCACGGGACCTGCTTAACTACGGACAACTCACGGCGTCGGGGGAGTTGACCCGTCCGCCGCCGGATCCGGCAATTCCTCGGGAGACAACGCGGGTTGCTCAGACTCCGCAGATTCCGGCGCCGCCTGCGTCATTTCAACGGGGACCGGTATCGGTAGTGGCAGCATGTATTCACCCCCAGAGGCCGGCTCCTGTGGCTCCGGGGCCTGCAGGCATTCTCGAATCGTATCCTGGATCCGACGTGTCTTGCTCTCGTCGCCGAAGGCGCCGACCTGAACAAGGACCCGAGTGGTATTCGCCGTGATGGATTTGATGCGGATAAACATTTTGGCGTCCGACGAATCGCGTGCCGTCACGTGAGCCGACAGAGCATCCGCGCCGGTCTCCTCTTCGATGATCTTCAGCCCCAGCACATCCATCGCCCGTCGCGCGGCGTCATAGGTCTGCTCGATGCCGTAAGGCTCCTCCGTCGCCAGTTGGCCCCTCATGCGAGAAACAGCGCCGCCCGTCCCGCAGCCGCCGCTGCCTATCGTCAGACCCACCAACAACGATGTCAAAATCCCAAAACGTACATCCATGTCTATCCTCAAGACTCAAATACCGTCGTTCAGGCGTCCACTTGCGTCCAAGATACTACACCGAAACTGGAGACTTTCAAGCATAATCTCGTGCAAACGTAGATCCGTTCAACAGCAAATCGATCGGATGAGTCCCTGGGGGGGGGCGTTTGGAAGAGATAAAAAAAAGTCCCGTTTGAGAGACGGGACCTGGTCGACCTAGTGGTCTGACACGACTTGTTCTAGCACAGGCGAACCTGCGTCGCCTGGGGCCCTTTGCGCCCCTGGCCCACCATGTACTCCACGAGTTGGCCTTCCATCAATGACTTGAACCCGTCGGCCTGGATGTTGGAGAAGTGCACGAACAGGTCCTCGCCTCCGTCGTCCGGCGTGATGAAGCCGAACCCCTTCTTCGCATCGAACCACTTCACCTTGCCTTTACTCACAATACTGCTCCTTTTGACCCCTCGCGGCTACGAAACGTAATGCAATGGTTCTGCTGAGGAGCATCCTTTTTGAGGGAGGAAAGCACGCTCCCCACCAAAATCAAGAAGAGTTTACATGGCAACAGCCGGATTCGTCAAACAAAATCGGAAAAAATACGCCTATCTCCCTCGCCAATTCCTGGCACGAACCGGCACCTTTTCTCACAATCGGCCCCGGATGGAAACCCCCTGTCGCATTTGGGAGTATATTGTCACAAGAATCGTTCCTCTATAAAGTGGAGATTAAAGAGTTTTCCTACGTCTCCGGTAGGCATACTTCCTCGCTTGGACAGGGGCTTCGATTCAGGCAAGGTTTCCGCTTGCGAACTCCGTCGTAGTGGCTTATACATACGCCTGCGGGATCTATCCCGCGGGACTGCGGCCGGGCTGAAACACCGTGAGACTTCCCGGGTCGGTCCCGCATGATTGGTTGGAGCAAGGAGACAAAGGCGATGCTCACATGGTTGCGCGAATTGGACGAGGTTTTGCGCGGACATAAGGCGGACCCCAAACTGCTGATCAAGGGCACTAGTCATATCCAGATCGAGCCACTGGTGTTTGGCTCGATCTCACTCGGCGTCCTCTATGGAATCTGCATGGGGTTGTACGCCGTGACGACGCGAACCCCGCCTTCATTTGTCCAGTTGATCGCCTCGGCGCTCAAAGTCCCAGCCCTGTTCTTCCTGACCCTGGTTGTAACGTTCCCTTCTTTGTATGTCTTCAGCGCCCTGTTCGGCGTGCGACTGGGCCCCAGAGACACATTGCGGCTGATCATGGTCCCGATCACTGTGAATCTGGCCGTGCTGGCGTCCCTCGGGACCATTACCGGATTCTTCACCCTCAGCACCACCAGCTACCCATTCATGAAGTTACTGAACTTCTTTTTCTTTGCCGTCTCCGGCGTCATTGGGCTCAAAATCCTGCTCTCTATGCTGTCCCGTCTTGAGGAAGCCCAAACACCTCGTGCCGTTGCGGTCATCGAGCCGGTCGCATCCCCGAATGAGAAGCCCGGCGAAGCGGTATCGACACCTTTGACGCCGCAGCCGACATCGTCCGAGAGAACAATGGCTCAGCGGACCTTTCAGGTGTGGGTCGTCATCTACGCGCTGGTGGGCGCACAGATGGGCTGGATTCTCCGCCCGTTCATCGGATCGCCGAACTTGGAATTCGAGTGGTTCCGCAATCGGGAGGCGAACATCTTCGTCGACATCGTCCGCACCCTGGGTGAACTGCTGAATCTGCGATGAACAGGTTGTTCCATGCGATCGACGAGTTCCTCCGTGGACACGGCGTCTTCGCCGTCGACGCGCCGCTGACTCACCGGCTCCGATGGCTTATCGTGCTGCTGGTCACCTGCGGTCTGTTCTACGGCGCGGTGATGGGCGCCTACAGCGGCCTGGCTCCGAGCCGAGTCCATCAACTCCTCTACTCCGGCGTCAAAGTCCCTCTGCTGCTTCTGGCCACGTTTGCCCTGTGTTTGCCGAGCTTCTTCGTCATCAACACGGTCGCAGGCCTACGCGAGGATTTCGGACAGGTCCTCCGCGCCGTCGTCGCCACACAGTCCTGCGTCACCGTCGTGCTCGCGAGCCTGGCGCCGTTCACAGCCATGTGGTATCTATCCTGCGCCGACTATCAGTCGGCCATCCTGTTCAACACGCTCATGTTCGGCATCGCCACAATCGCCACGCAGGTGGTGGTCCGCCGATACTATCGCCCGCTGATCCGGCGGTCCCCCCGGCATCGGCAGCTTCTGCGATTCTGGTTCGTGCTCTACGCATTCGTGGGAATCCAGATGGGCTGGGTCCTTCGCCCGTTCATCGGAGATCCGAATCTGCCCGTCGCGTTCTTCCGCTCGGGAGCCTGGGGCAACGCCTATGTCGTCCTGGCTCACATGATCATCGGAGTCGTCAAGCGATGGGACATCGGACCGCCGCTCAGGACCTGGCTGTGTTGTGGCGTTCTGCCCCTGACCCTGCTTTTCGCAGGCTTCTACCTCTATCACGTCCTGCGCGAGAAGTATCGCGTCGAGCCGCCTCCCAACCGCAGCCATGGATGATCCGATATGTTCACCTGTCCCCACTGCAACACCTCGCTGATTCGACGAAAAAGCCCTGTTCTCGGGCTGGTCTGGGTGTGCCCGTCCTGCCGGGGCCGAGCCATGACACTGGAAGTGTTGCGAAAGGCGGTGCCCCAGCCCCTGGTGAATCGACTGTGGCAGAAGGCGAGATCGGGTCAGTATGCGACGCATCGGTCCTGCCCGGCATGCAAACGCCGCATGGCTGAGGTCCCGATCGCTTTGCCGGCGGACAAGGTTCTCCCTTTGGACGTGTGCACGGGTTGTCATTTCGTCTGGTTCGATCCGCAGGAGTTCGAGTCCCTGCCGAAGTGTCCCCCCAAACCCGTCCAGGACGACACCCTCTCTCCGAAGGCGAAAGAGGCCCTGGCCCTGGCGAAACTCGACGCGCTGAATCACGAACAGCCGACTCTCTCAGGGGTGGCGGACGAAGGTCCGGATCATTGGTGGCATTTCGTCATCGCGCTGTGCGGAATCCCGGTTGAATACAATGACACTCCGCTGAAGAACCGGCCGGTTGTGACCTGGCTGCTGGCGACGGTGATTGCCGTCGTGAGCCTGCTGACATTCACAAATCTGGAACCCATCGTGAAAGAATGGGGGATGATCCCGGCCGAATTCAGCCGGCATTTCGGCCTGACGTTCGCGACGTCGTTCCTCCTGCACGCCGGGCTCTTTCACCTGATCGGCAACCTCTACTTCCTGATCATCTTCGGCGACAACACGGAGGACGTTCTCGGCAAGGGCCGCTATCTGCTGCTGATCGTCGCTGCGGCAGTCGTGGGGGACGTCGCACACATCCTGGCCGATCCTCGCGCGGCCGTTCCTTGCGTGGGAGCCAGCGGCGGGATCTCGGGGATTCTGGCCTATTATTGTCTTCGCTTTCCCAAAGCCAGCGTCGGCATCGTCTGGTGGTTCCGCTGGTTTCGGTTGCCGGTAGGCATCATGTTCGCTTTGTGGGTGTTCACGCAAATCACGGACGCGTTCTGGATCTCGGCGGACATCACCAACGTAGCGGTCTTCGCCCATCTCGGCGGCGCCGCGGTTGGGGTTCTCTTCTGGTTGTGGACTCGGCAGAGTTTCTCCGCCTGCACCCCTCAGCCAGCCGCCTCGTCGCTGAAACCGTCACAGGAATAGGGCCGGTTCCGTCATCCGCTGCTGCTGCTTCGTCTTCGTCGTCGCTGCTTCTGCTTTCGGATCTTCTCGGCCTTGAGGGCAGCCGGGCTCTTCGCGCCGAGAAACCGTTCTTCGAGGATCTCGCAAAGCCGCTTTCTCGCGTAGTACCGATTGAGTCGCTGCTGTCGCTCTCGCTGCATCTTGACTTCCAGGCCGGAGGGCAGGTGCTTGAGATAGACGCAACTGGCGGTCTTGTTGACCCGCTGGCCCCCGGGGCCGGAGGAGTGGATGAACTTCTCCAACAGGTCCTGCTCGCGGAGGCCGACCTTGGCCATCCGGGCCTCGAGTTCCTCCTGCTTTTTGGGTGTCACGCCGAAATCCATGGGAAACCCTTGTGCATCGATTATTGATGATTGATTATGGATGATTGTTGGACGCAGCGGAAGCCGCGATCGTCGTCCCAGGGATATGGGGGGTACTGGGGATTCGGGTCGCACTTCTCCAGACGCAGCGCGACCTCGGCGTCGAAGAGCTTTTCGAAAAGCCCGCCGGTGCGGCCGCGATAGGACGGACAACGCGTCCAGGACCCGCCGCGAATCGCGAAACAATCTTGGGATGCGTCGTGTGAAATGCGTTGTGTGTGTAGGGTGGGGCAAGCCCCACCCTACAGTACTCGCGGGCATTGCCGACCATGTCGTAGAGACCCCAGGCGTTGGGGAGCTTGCGGGCCACCGGACGGGTGCCCGTGCCCTCCGTGTTGAGCCGGTGCCAGACCCGACGATCGTCCAACAGGGGCGAGACCTCGCTTGCCCAACAGGCGTAGAGCCACTGGGCCTCGGTGGGCAGCTCCACGCCGGCCCAGCGGGCGTACTGCCGCGCGTCGACGAAGCTTATATAAACGACCGGGTGATCGTCGCGTTGCGGAAAGCCAGGGTCCTTCCACGTCCAACGGTTGCCTGCCTTCTCGGCGTCGGTGACGTAGCCTGTCTCTCGGACGAACCGACGGAACTGCCCCACCGTCGCCTCGGTGCGGCCGACCCAGTAGCCCTGTTCGAATGCGATCGTCTGCGGCGAAGTCTTGCCGGCATCGTTGGGATCGTTCGAATTCACCGGGACCTCGACGGTGAAGCTGCCGGCCGGGACCCACACGAACCGCATGCCGTCTTTCGGATTGAGCCAGGTCCGGAGGGGAGCATCTGCACTCGACGCGCAGGAGGACACCAGACACGCGAAGCCTAGGCCGATAGTCGCCAACATCTTTCGGACCATGTATCCACCTCGTCAAATCGCGACGACCAGAGTGTCTTCCACCCGCGTGACCGGGTACGCTTTGAGGGGCATCTCCGCGGGCCCCTTCACCACTTGGCCGTCGAGAGCGAAGTTCGAGTGGTTGAAGTTGTTGCACTGGAGGAGGAGGCGTTTCGGATTGTAGCTGACGGTCTGTCCGCCGTGAGTGCACAGACGCGACAAGACGCGGTATTCGTCCCTGCCGACCCGGACGATGATCAGCTTGAGGCCCTTCCCTTCGTCGGTGATCCATGCCGCGTTGCCCACGTCCTCCAGGGACGCGGCCTTCGTCAGATCAATGGCGAGATGATCCTCGTGGATCGTGAGGCTCTCGGCCTCCAGGTCGGGCGAGTTGCAGCAGGCGGACCTCACAACCCCTGCGTCACTCGCCACGCGGCAGCCACAAACGCCGCCCAGTAGGATCGCCGACGCCTGCATCATCTCTCGTCGCGTGATGGCCTGTTCCATTTGAGTCTTCTCCATACCAACGGATTATACCCAGTCGCTTCTCTTGTGCCTACCGCATCCGGTGACGGCGGCCTCCCGTAGGGACGACGCATGCGTCGCCCGCACAAGAACACACCAACGACCACGAATGCGTTGGCGGGCGCGTTCGTCAATTCAGTTGCGCGCCACAGCGTCATGTTACACCCCGGCAGAAACCCAGGCATTTCTGCTCTTTGCTCTTGCATTCGCAGGTCCCTTCCGGTAGACAGAAGGCGATTTGCTCGGGGCGACCGGCGGCGGGCCTTTTTCCTCCCGCCCGCGGCCTGGGGCCTCCAGCCTGATTGATGAAAGGGATCTGCCGATGTTGAAGATTGGAATGATCGGAGCGGGTTTTGTCGCGACCTTCCACGAGCGGGCGTTGCGGTCCGTCCGGAACGCCGAGCTGGCCGGGATCTGCGCCCTCAAGGGCGCCGACGTGCTGGCCCAGAAGGCCCGCGAGGACCACCTCGGGGACACAAAGGTCTACGGAACCATCGCCGAGCTCGTGCAGGCGGTCGACGTGGTGTGCGTGTTTGCGCCGAACTTCGTCCGCGTAGACATGATGCGGCAGATCGCCGCCGCAGTCGAGGACGGAGCCAAGATCAAGGGCATCATCGTCGAAAAGCCCCTGGCTCGCAACTTCGCCGAGGCCGACACCCTGGCGCGGATCGTCAAGGCCATGGGCGTCCCGACGGCGTACTTCGAGAACCAGATCCACATGCCTTCGGTCGTGCAGGCCCGCACCCAGTTGGCGCAGGTGGAGAAAGCGATGGGGGCGGCGCACCTGGCCCGCAGCGCCGAAGAACACGGCGGGCCGCACGAGCCGTGGTTCTGGAACCCCACGACCCAGGGCGGCGGCGTCTGCTGCGACATGGGCTGCCACAGCATCGCCTGCGGCATGTACATGGTCACGCCGGCCGGCAAGCCGTTGACTCATCTGAAGCCCTTGAGCGTCAATGCGACGATGGCCCTACTCAAGTGGGGCAAGGAGCCCTGGCGGAGCCAGCTCCAGAAACGAGGCGTCGATTATTCAAAGACCCCGGCGGAAGACTACTCCAGCGTCTCGATCGAGTTTGAGGACCCCGACACGAAACACCACAGCATTATCCAGGCGACCAACTCCTGGATGTACGACGCACCGGGCCTGCGACTGCTCATGGAGACGTTCGGGCCGGGCTATTCGTACACGGTCAACTCGCTCCAGTCGCCTGCGGGAATGTTCATCAGCGACGTCGCGGCGGCAGCCGTCAGCGACAGCGAGCTGGCGTTGGAGAAATCGCAGGCGACCCGCGGGTCCCTGATCCTCCAGCCGGACGAGGCCAGCCTGTACGGCTACGTCTCTGAATGGATCGACGCGCTGACCGCGTTCGAACAAGGCCGCGACGCCCTCTTGAACCTCGAATACGGCAAGCTCATCACCATGCTCATCATGGCCGCATACATGTCGCACGAGAAGAGAAAGGTCGTCGATCTGACGGACCCGAAAACGCTGGCCGAGATCGAGACCTACGTCCCCTTGATCCAACAGGGCAAGGGTGGCCAAGTGCTGTAAACCCAGTCTCCCGCAAGCCCGTGTCATGCAATCCCAGGAGCAACCTCGAACCAGGTTGCTCCTTTTTCATTTCTCCCCGATGACGGAATTTCCCCGCCAACAGCAGGAAAATGCTGATTGGCCATCCGTCCCGACGTTGGCGACGAACGCGGCCATTGGGTTCTGGGGCTTGGTTTGGGGCATGATCGGAGCATTTCTGGCCGTACCGCTGACGGCCATCATCCGCCTGGTCTCGCTGCGAATCGAGCCTTTGCGGCCGCTCGGACGTCGTCCTCGGCGGACGAATCCCGTACCTCGAGCCAACCACAACCGCGTGAAGAACAACGAGCACGACGCCTCGCGGCATTGCCCTGCCTCACGATACAATCCCATCGA
>CALMMH010000307.1 GCA_937868145.1 uncultured Phycisphaerales bacterium | reverse complement strand
GCTTGTTCACGGCATCGGCCCGGTGCACGCTGACATTGGTATAGTAGTCCCTCGTAATCTTCGGGTCCGAATGCTCCAAAAGCTCCTGAACGACCGCCGGGGAAGCGCCGGCTCCCTGCAACGTGCTGGCGAACGTAACCCGCAGGTCATGCAACCGCAGAGTGGGCAGACCCGCCCGCTCCCGGATCTTCTCCCACTTCTTGTGCGTGTTGCTGTCGCCCGCCAGGAGCCGTTCCTGCCCCACCGGCAGTTCGCCGACATACCGCGCCAACTCCGGCATCACGTCGGCGGGCAACGGGCGGTAGAGCATGTTCTTTCGGGTTTTGCGGCTCTTGGTGTCCACGGTGTTCCGCTCGAAGTCGATGTCGGCAACGGTCAGTTTGTCCACGTCTCCGCTGCGCAGGCCCGTTACCAGCAGCAGGAGCACGCGCATCCGCCAGCACGCAGACCGCTGGCCCGCCGCCACGAGCAGCGCCTTGATCTGGCCGGCGTCGAGCGCGCGGGGATCGCGGTGCGTGACCTTGACCTTTCTCACACGCAAGTCCGAGCCAAAGTATCGCTGTTGCGGGTCCTGCCCCCAGTGAACGAAGGCCCGCAAGTTGGAGATGTCCTTGTTCAGCGTGTAGCGCTGGACCTTCTTGCCGCGTTCAAGGATGAACCGATCCAGCGCGGATTGGGTGATCTGCCGGGAATTGAGCGGCCCGACCAGCCGCTCGAAATGCCCCAGGGTCAGGAGGGCCTCGTAGATCGATGTTTCTTCAAGCCCGGCGACCCGCTTGCTCAGTTCGTATGCCTCCGCCATCTGCCGCCATTCGACGTTGACCGTGCCGGTGAACACGTCCGAGTTAAGCTGGGCGTACTTGATCTGTTTGAAGTGGTCGGCCAAGCCCTTGTTGGGGAATGCCTTGGCCCGTCGCCGGCCGGCCTCGTACCAACCGACCCACCAGCCCGTCGACCTCTTTCGCTTGTAGACCCATGGTTTTCGCATACCTCGATTATATCGGTTGATTCTCCGGTCGAGCTTGGTATGATGGGAATGCGGCCTCCGTTTTGGAGACAAAATGGAGACCACGGCCCGATAATCGGGGCCATCGGACAGTATTTAAGTCCTTGTAAATAAAGTAGTTGCGCCCGTAGCTCAGTAGGATAGAGCACCGGTTTCCTAAACCGGGGGTCGTAGGTTCGAATCCTGCCGGGCGCATTTTTCATGTCTTCTGTGCGCGGGAGCTTCATCACACGCGACGATCCGGCGTCGTGTCCGCGCCGTGAACGCGGGCGTCCACGATGCCTTTTTCCGGCGTCCAGGACACCAGCGGCAGACTCCCCTCGATCGAGCGGACGTGCACGTCCTGTTGCGGGAAGGCGATCTCGATGCCGGCCTTGCGGAAGGCGTCGTCGATCGCGCAGTTGATGTTGTGCCAGACGGAGAGGTAGTTCTCGATGCCGGAGATGAACACCCGCAGTTCGAAGTCGAGGCTGCTTGCTCCGAACCCCGTGAACAGGACAATGGGGGCCGGATCTTTGAGAGCCAGCGGATTCGCGGCAGCGATCTCTCGGAGCAGCCGCTCCGCCAGGCGGATGTCGGAGCCGTAGGCGATGCCGATCGCGAAAGTCCGGCAGATCACTTCGTCGGAGAGCGTCCAGTTGATGAACGTGCCGGTGATGAATTCCTTGTTGGGCAGGATCAGTTCCTGCTGATCCGCCTTGCGGATCGTCGTGGCGCGAATCCGGATCTTGGTGACCTTGCCGGTCACGTCGCCGACGGTGACGATGTCGTCGACCCGGATCGGCTGCTCGAACAGGATGATCAGACCGCTGATGAAGTTCGCGAAGATCTCCTGCAGTCCGAAGCCCAGGCCGACGGTCATGGCCGCGACGAGCCACTGGACTTTGGACCAGCCGATGCCCATCTCCGAAAAGGCGATGACGACGCCGATGATGACCAAAAGGTATCGGGAGATGGTGATGATGGCGAACCGCACGCCGCGATCGATCGGCAGCCGCCGGAGGATCATGATCTCCAACAGACCGGGGACGTTCTTGGCGACGATCCCTGTCAGGATCAGGACCAGCAACGCGGTGGCGACGGCTCCCAGCGTGATCTGCTCCTGGCTGTTGAGCGTGAACAGCGGATACCGACCGACCATGGCCAGTGCGGGCAGCACGTCGTCCCAGATGTACCAGATGCCGAGCAGCAAGAGGACGACGGTGACCGCGTCGATCAGTCGGCGTGTCTGCTGCGAGATCTGCGAGATGGTGACCTCCGGTTGCGCCTTCGGTTCTGCGCCTTCGGTCGGAGAGGTCGCAGGGGTTCCCTCTTCGCGGGCGAGACGCTCGGCTTCGGCCTCCTGACGTTTGCGCCGTTCCAGGACGGCCAGGCGTCGTTGGGCGACGAGCAGCCAGCGGAAGAACAGGCCGCGCATCAGCAGGAGCAGGAAGATCAGGACGATGGTGTCCAGAAGCCGGTCCGTGAGATATCGTGCCCCGTAGAAGTATCCCATCGCCGCGACGCAGGCGAAGCTCACAGGCGACAGGAACGCAACGGGGAACCAGATGAATCGCAGACGACCGATCCACCCGTCTCTCGCCAGATACCCCTCCAGCAGCGGGGAATTCCGCCGCAACACCAGGAACAGAAACACGGCCAAACCGATCGTGGCCGCGATGAAAACAAGGCGGCCCAGGGTCGTATACCATTCCTGATTGATCTGCTGCGTCTGCATGGTGTTGAGCACGAAGAAGGACGGCACCGCTATGGCGATGAACCATCGGAGGTGCCGACGCAGGAACGCCAACGGTTCTCGCCGCACTCGAAAATGAGCTTCCGCCAAGCCGCGGGGCATGAACGAATGGACCAGGAATCCGAAGGCGAACATCACGTAGGCGAGCCTCTGAAGGCCCGCGCGAATCGCGGTCGCGAATTCGTCGTCCGGCATCGCCGAGGCGAGCAATCCGGAGGCCAGCAACAACAACAGCGGCCAGGTCGCCGCCAGCAGAACCGTCAAGAACAGGGCCCGGACGGTCAAGAGGAGGCTGTCCTTCTGGATCTGCCGGGTTTGGTCCGCGATTTCGTCGATGCGCCGATGGATGCTGGAGTGCGACACCAAAATGCCCAGGCCCAGCGACAGCACGAAGAGATATGGGAGAGGTCTCTGGCGGAAGTCTTGCCACAGCGAGGTCCCCGTCCGACGCCAGTTCGTCGGAGAGATCAGCCAGTACACGGCTTCGGCGACGCTGCCGGCGTCGGATGTCGTTGGGGTGTTGCGGCTCTTGACCCAGAGAATGTGTGCGTCGATGAACTCCTTGTACTCGCCGACCAGCCGCACGAAGTCGCGCTCCAGGATATCGAGAGCCGCGAGCCGCGACGAGAAGTCGAGGTACAGGTTGGACAGGTTCTTGAGGGTCTCACGCCGTGTCTGGAGGATTTCCAGGAGTTCGGTGAGCAGGGCCGTTCGGTCCTCCTGGCTCACTGGGGGCTGGGCCTGATCGAGCAGAAGATTGGCGCGTCCCTTCACGTCGCTGAGTTCAGACCACGCATTGTCGTACTCGATCCATTTGATCTGGGCCTCGCTGGTCTTCGTCGCGCGATCTCGAATCTTGCGCCGGCTCTCCGCGACGCTGGGCAGCTTGCCCCGCTTGGCCAGGAGGCGCACGCCCATGACGTCGGTTACGCCGCCGGCTTTCTTCACCTGTTCCTGGGTCTCATGCAAGTCCTTCTGGAGCGAGGAGAGAAGGTCGTTGATCTGGGTCGCGTAGCGAGATCGATCGTCGATGTTGGCGGTGACTTCGGCCTGTTCTTTCGCCAGTCGAGCGTTCTGTTCGGTGGCTTCTTGGATGACCGGAGCGGCGAAGCGGGTCTGTTTCGCGGCCTCGGCGGCTTTCGCCTTGGCCTCGTCGGCGGCCTGTTGCCGCAGCTCGCTGAGTTTCTGGCGGAACAGCTCCGCCCGTTTCTCGGCCGCAGCAAGCTGCCGGGCGGCCATGTCCCGCTGGGCGGCCAGCAGGTCGCTGGTCGCGTCGTAGGAGAGGATCTCGTCGGTGTTCATATCCAGCCGGGCCTGGAGCACGTTTCGCTCGAGTTCCAAGAGAGTTTGAGTGGCCTGGTTCAGAGCCGAGTCGTCGGTCGTTCCGCCCGCGGCGAGCTGGGATTTCAGCTCTGCGAGACGCTGTTTGGCCGCGCTCGTCTCCTCGGGGATCTTGGTTCTTCGCTCGGCTCTTCTCTTGGGCTCGGCCTCCAGGTTGTCTGCGGTGCGTCTGGCTTCTTCGAGAGCCGCCGTTGCCTGAGTGAGCAGTTGTTCCGCCTGCGGGAGCGTCAGATCCCCCGGGATCTGATTGTTGGGATCGGACGCGGGCTGGTCGAAGGTCCCCCGGATGCTCTTGAGCTTGTCCGGAGCGTTCTTCACGGCTTCGCTGAACTGCTTCCTCTTGGCCTTCAACTCTCCGGCAAGCGTGAGCTGGGCGATCGCCTTGTCGTAGACGTCGCCGAGTTTGGCTTTCAGCTCGTCGCTGAGGTCCTGCGAGTCGGCGATCTGCTTCTTGCGGGCCTGGAGGGTTTCGACCGTGATCTCGACCGCCGGGACCGAGGTTCCCGTGTCCATCAGAGTGTTTGCGGCGGGGGCGTTCGGCTCCGCTGCGGCAGGGGCGTTGGCGGGCGCCGCATCCGATGCGGAGGCTGTTGCCACGGGAGCGGGCGACACGTTCTGTTGCTGTGTCCATGCCGGCGCGCCGGCAATCCAGAGCCAGAACAGGGCGACCGCCAGCGCGATCCCTGTTTGCCTGCGTGTCGTGACCTCAGTCCTTGCGGGCCTCACATCCATGATCGATATCCTCACAACTCTGCGTTGGGCCATCCGTGTGGGGGGCCGATCGCTCGGGGCGACCGAACCCAACGGATAGAATATCGGACGAGAGGGGCAAAAACCAGCAGAAAGAGTCTCTCGGGAATGTTGTCGCGTCGACTGCGGGGGCGCCGCGGTCCTCTGTGCCGCACGCTATGCTTCTGATCTTGATGCGATTCGTTCGGCGGTTTCGTCCAGAGTCCGGGCGAGATTCGGCCACTCGAACCGGCTCAAGCGGGCCCTTAGCGACTCGCCCACGCGGAGCAACGACCCCTCCTTTTCGAGTCGGGTGGCCAGGTCGATCAGTCGGGCGGTCAGATCCGGCACCGTGCCGTCGTACAGGAATCCGCTGGCGTCGGCGTCCCCAGAGGGGCCGAAGACTTCCGGGTAGGCCAGTCGATTGGGAACGAGCGGGCAGGCGCCCGCGAGCGACGCTTCGACGGCGCTGAGGCCGAAGAATTCGTGCCTGGCCGTCGAGACGAACACATCCGCCTCCTGCAGAGCGGCTTCGTAATCGGCTCTCTCCTGCTGGTAACCCCAGCGGTCGATATGGTCGGCGAAGAGCCGGCGGGCGAGGGGGAAGACCTCCGGGACTTCCCGGAACCGCTCGCCGAGGACGCTGAGCCGAAAGAAGATCCGGCGGTCCCGGAGCCCTTCGACGGCCGCGAAGAAATCCTCGGGGTTCTTGTCGTGTTCCCATCGCGCGGCCCACAGAATCCGCATGGGGCCCGGCGTTCTGGCCGAGCGGCTAGGTCCGGGGGCGACGCCGGGCGGATGTACTTCGGATTTCGCACGGATTTGCTCGATGGCTTCGAAGGGCTGGTAGTCCGGCATACGGTTCAGGAGTGTGCCCAGGGCGGTCAGAAATGAGTCCCGATGAAAAGCCGAGTTGAACCAGACGGCATCGGCCGCCAGGGCGCTGGTCAGATTGGTGATCGCGAACTGATAGTCGCGTTCATTTTCGCACTGGACCGGGTAGGTCAATTGGTTTTCGTGGAAGTAGATGATGCTTGGCAGATCCCGGACGCACCGGGGAGCCAGGCCTCGGAACTCGGCCAGGTTGAGCATGTCCGAGCATAGCAGGAGGTCCCAGCGCGAGCCTTTCGCGCATTCCTGCTCCAACTGCCGGGCGAAAGTGACCGCCGCGTGGCGCATCCGCCATTTCCATTTGTAGGCGGGCAGCGACAGAATGGACCACTCGTGCCGGCCGGCTCCGGACCAGCCGTCGAGAAAGGCCTTGTGACTGCCGCCGTAATAGGGCTCCAGCGCCAAAACTCGCATTAGACGACCACCCAGGCGTATTTGTGTTTCGACCGAGGCCACGTTGGACCGGTCCGGTCCTGCGTAGTGTACCGGGACCGATGGAAATCACAAGCCCGTGGGGTGGATCAAGGACCCACTCCACAAGGGATTGATTGCGTCAGGTCTTGCGGACCTGCTACTCGAAGGCGTACCAGGCGATCCCTTCCGGCGTCCACACCTTGGACTGCTTCTCGATCAAGTTCTGCCGTTCGGACTCGCTGATGGTGTAGAGGTGCCGGCCGAGCTTCGCCGACCAGAATCGATACACGGGTTTGCCGCCGACCGGCGCCTGCTCCGGCGCATACGCGTAGAAGGCGATTCCCTCGTAGGACCAGACGTTCGAGTACTTGCTGATGAGCGTGTTCTTCTCCTCTTCGAGGATGGTGTAGAAGTGGGTCGTGAGGCTCTCGGACCAGAATCGGTAGACGGGCGACAGGGCCGAACTGTCCGCGGCGGAACCCTCGTTCGTCAGCAGCTCGAAGGCGAGGTCCCAGGCCGTGCCTTTGGGGTACGCGATCGATTGACCGGAGAGCCAGTCGCTGCCGATGGCGGGCGGCCAGGAGGTCGTCTGGTTGTCGCCCGGAGAGACCGCGTTGATCTGCACGGCGCCCTTGTTGAACGACAGAGGCCGGGTCGTCCACCCCCACGGACAGGAGTGGCTCGACGCCGTCGTGTCGTAGAGCGCCGCGATGCTGAGCCAGTAAACCGCCGGGGTCGGGTTGCCCTTCTTGTCTTGCGACAAGGTAGGTCGGAACCACTGATCCTGGGAAAGCAGGGACGTGAACTGGAAGCACGCGTCGTCGCTGACTCCGCGGGGATCGTTGTGGTAGCCGGCCAGGTTCCACGTCCAATTCGTGCAGAACTTCTCCCAGACGAGCGTGTCGGGGTGGCTCGAGCCGGCGGCGTCGGTCCACAGGGTGATGTGGAAGGCCAGCGGCAGATCCGCGGGCAGCATGGGCTGGGTCCATCCCTGGAACGATCCCCACCACTGGAAGCCCGTCACGGGACGATCGTCGTTGCATTGCCAGTCGTCGGCGGTGATCTGATGAAGGCCCAGGTCGGATCGTTCGCTCCAGGCGTTGAGAATGAACGGAGTGGCCGCATCGAACTGCTGCGGTCCCTGGGTCCACTTGAGTCCGCCCTTGCCGGAGTTGGCCTGAGGCTCGAGCTGCTCGTCGATGGAAACCAGGTAGTCCTCGACCTCGCCGTCGTCGGCCAAACCCTGCCAGGAGAGCAGGCCGCGGGTGTTGAAGCGGAACCTCATGTAGGTCGTGCCCCGTGCCGCGGTCTCCGGGACACGGAACGAAAGCTCGTTGGCGCCGGCAGAGACCAGCTCGTCGGAAAAAAACTGTTCGTCGGCGTCGGCGAAGTCGCCGTCGCGATTGAAATCCGTCCAGGCATTGAGATAACCTCTGGTGGACGCGGTCACTGTGACGGTTGCGGCTTCACCCGGCAGCAGGGACGAAGTGAATGCCACGCCGTCCTCGTCGTCCGTGCCCTGGGTGTCGTCGCCCAGGCAGGCAACATCAGGTTGACCGTTGGATTCGACGTCGGCGGTCTTGCCCAGAAAGACGCCGGTGACCTTCGTGTGCCGGGGCCCGTTGCTGGCCAGGAGCGTTCGATAGCTGTTCGGGGCGTCGCCCAGGTCCATTCCGCCGCTGTTCTCGGTGCACGCGTCGCACTCGACGCCCGAGCCCAGCCACTCCAGGGGGGCCGGACACTCGTCCTCATAGGTCAAGGTGCATTCCCCGGTCTCCCGGTTGCAGCAGGCGCCTTTCTTCGCCTTGCATTCGTGCATGGCGCCACGGTACAGATAGGCGTTCCGGCCGCGGATGTCGATCGAGATCCATTCCGGATTGTACTCTTCAATGATGTGGCTGTAGATCGGCTCGACGGTCCCGATGTACCAGCCGTCGACGAGGTAGACGCGGTGGGAGGCCATGTACTGGGTCTCTTTGGCGATGCTTCCCGCGTCGCCGGGCAGCGGAGGATGATCCAGGCCGAGCTGCGACCACTCCGGCGTCGTCCAGTTAAAGTTGATTTCGACGTAGGTCAGCTTGGTCTTGTCGACGGCCTTGATGTAGACCTCGTAATGAAGATGCCCCTCGCGGTCCGCGGAATACGGATCGTTGTAAAACCACTGGCGGTACCAGCCGGTTTGCGGGTAGTGGTACCAGGTTCCGTTGTTGTAGCCGTCGCCGTCGCCGCTGGTCATGACGCCGTCGCTGCCGAGGGAGAGACGAAACCACGCGCCCGGGTATAGAGCGGGATTCTCATAGTCGCCTTCTTGCGCCAGGGCGCACGGCGTCGCGGCGATCACGAGCACGAGGGCGACGCGCCAGAGCAATCTGCAAGCGTTCAAAGAATTCATGTGCTATTCCTATCCCAGGCTTTCCATGGGCTTTTGCACTGGATCGGATGCCATCGCGTGGGTCGTGCCTGGATAGAGCCCGGCTACATCCGATTCGCATGTCGAATCGGCGTTTCGGGCGGGTCGCTGGAACGGAATACCCCTTTGGGCCCGGCGAGACGCTCCTTGCACGGGAGCCCGGAGGACTCTGCTGCGGCAAAAGAGGCGATTCGCCCGAAAAAAGCAGGCTTTTCGCCTGTGACGCGCTCAGGGTTCCGCACGTCGTCGGCGGACCCCGACCCCGTTGGCATCCGGCTCGTGCTGTGAATCGAAGGGCGAACCTGCATGTTGTGTCCGATAAAAGCAGAGTCGCGACCACGCGAGACGTGCGCGTAGGGCAGGGATCCACTCGACGGCGATGAACTCCGCGCGGTCGCAGATGTATAACTTCGGTGTTCGGCAGGGCCCCGAGTCCGGGCTGCCGTGGGTTCTTGGGAGACTGACAGGACGATGATTCATCGCGAACGGATCGAACGGCTGAATCGCCGGCCGGCGAGGGAGGGCCGGTATGTGCTGTACTGGATGCAGGCGGCCCAACGGGCTCAGTACAACCACGCTCTGGAATACGCGATCGATCGGGGCAACGAGTTGGGCAAGCCGGTCGTCGTAGCGTTCGCTTTGACGGCGGATTTCCCCGAGGCCAAC
>CALMMH010000306.1 GCA_937868145.1 uncultured Phycisphaerales bacterium | reverse complement strand
GATCGCGACGAATCCCTTCGAGCTGTACCTCGACTACGGTGTCCGAATCGAGGCCAGGCTGGGTTTGGTGCCGATCGTGAACTTGGTGACCCCGTCCATGGTCGCCGTCATACCGGTTCCGCTGTGCCAGAGGACGCCATTGATGTAGATCTGTTGATCGCCCGTGTCGGCGTTCTTCAGGAGGGTCCAGAACGTCCAGGTGCCCTCGTAATCGCTGGCGCTGCCGGCCTTGTTGATCCGGTTGTAGCCGGGGCCGCCCGAATCGAAGTAGATGGTGCCGTCGCTCCAGGGCAAGTGGGCGCTCATCTTCCGGGCCTCGTTGTTGGCAGGATCAGAAAAAGCCCCGAAGATGAAGTTGGCCTGCGGCTGACTGGCCGGGTCGCCGTATGCCCAGAAACACACGGTGGCCTGGGTCTTGATCGTGGACCAGGAAGCCGCCGGAACGTCCACATAGTTCGCCCCGCTGAAGTTCAGGGCGCTGCCGAACTTGCCCGCCACCCACTCGGGACCGATGATCGTTCCATCGTTGCCTCGGCCGGAGCTGTCCTTGGCGACCGTTCCCTGTCCATCATTGAATTTCCACCAGCCCACGAGAGCGGCGTTGGACACGCTCGCGAGAGCCATGCCCCCAACGACCACCAGGAGCATCAGTGCGTTGCCTCTTCGAAACATCGTAGTCCTCCTTCAAATAAAATGATTGAACCACACTATGGCTATGGTTGGATACCACACAGGGAATGTGTTGGGATGGAAGGCTCTCTTGTGGCTCTGTTGACTCCTCCTCGAGCAGAAACACCACTCACAAGGTCCGACAACAACACGAACCGCAGGACGTTTCTCCCTCATCGGCTATTCTGTGGGCGGTCTTGTCCGAAATCGACGATGATCCCCCCCCCGAGAAGGCGCACTCCCGGGCGGGCGATCCACAGCAGCCTCTTTGCGTCCTGAAAGAACAGACAATTCCTATCGTCTTGCCGGGTCACCGTATACGAATGCCCCTCCCACGGGGGGGGCGCGAAATCCGACGCCTGCGACCGATCCGACACGACGTTCCAATTATATCGGCAGGGATTGACGGCTTCAATAGACTTTTCGGACTTTGTGAAAAGGAGCCGCCGCCGGCCAAGCCGGGTGGTTCTCCCCCTTTCCGTCAGCCTCCGGGGATCACCGTCTTACCCGAAGAGGGGCGGCCGGAGCCCGGCGATTCGTTCGGGCCGGATCGGTTCCCGTGCTCTCGCCGGCCTCCCTGGGCCGGGTCACCCACGCCGGCGCTTCGCTGATGTGGACGTACTCGAGCTGAGGGAGCCTTGCGGCCAGATCCGTGACCGTCTCCTTGCGGATGGGGGCGTTGGTCCTCACATCGAGCGATCTGAGGCCCGCAGGTCCCACCAGAGCCTTCAGCGTGGCGTCGGGCAGGTCCCCGTAGACCGACAGGTCCTTCAGTTTCGGCAGGCCGTCCAGGGGGGCCAGATTCCCGGCCGAACAGTTCGCGAGGTTGCACAGCCAAAGACGACTCAGTTCAGGCAGATTCCTCAAGTGACGCAGAGACTTCCCTTCCAGCGGCGAAGGCGGCTGAATCATCAGCACCTTCAGAGAGGAAAGACGCCCGAGGAAGGCATAGTCCTCGTCGTCCATGGGCACGCCGGTCAGATTCATGTCCTTCATGCTCCTGAGTCCGGACAGATCCAGCGTGGTCTCCTCGGGGGGGATGACTTCGCCGGGCATGTTGACGCTGTTCACCTGCAGATGGTACAGCCTGGATAGGCCGTTCAACTGGTTCAGGCCGGTGCGCGTGACGTCGGTCATCAACGTCAGGTCCTCCAACTGCCTCAGCTTGCCGATGGACGCCAGGCCTCGATCGCTCACGACCGGACACGAGATGAGCAGCTTCTTCAGACCGGTCAAGGACTCCAGGGCCGTGAGGTCCGCATCGGACAGTGGATCGCCGAAACTGATGTGAAGGCTCTCCAGGGACTTGAGGCTCGCCAGGCCACAAGGGCCTTGATAGCCGATCCGCGAATCTCGCAGACCGATATCCAGGTGCCTGAGCTTCGGCAGAGTCGACAGCATCTTCACCCCCTCGGCCGAAAGATAGGAAACCCTCTGGACGGATTCGAGACTGGGGATGCCCGCCAACTGCCGGGCGACTTCGTCGCCATACTGCACGCCCAGCGGGCCTACCCACGTATACGCGCCGAAGTCCACCGTCTTGAGATGCTTGAGATTCTTCAAATGGGCGACGCCCGCCGGGGTGAACTTCGGGCTGCTCATGACGAAGTACAGTTCTTCCAGGCTCTCCATCCTGGCGATGGAGGCCAGACTGGCGTCGGTGAGAGCATCGCCCACGTACCAGAGAGACAGGCCCTTGAGATGCGTCAGACCTTCCAGGCACTGCATGTGCCTGTCGGAGAGAATGCTTTGAATGCACAGCCGTTCCAGACGGGGCAACCTGGCCAATTCGGCAAGGCCGGGACCCCAAAACTGGCCGTGGACAAGGTTCAGCCATCGCAGGCTGGAGACCTGGGCCACCTCTTTGAGGCCTGCATCCGTCACGCCCACAGCAAGTTCCAGATGTTCCAGGGCAGGGAGGTCCTTCAGGACCGCCAGCCCCCGCGTTCCGATGGAGAATTGCGTGAGTTCCAGGACCTTGAGCGAACGCAGGGGTCGCAGGCATTCCAGACCGGCGTCGGTGATGCCGGTGCCCGAGAGACTCAGGATCTCAAGACCCGTCAGACGGCCGATCGGCTCGAAGACCGCCGGGGCTACCCCGGTCCTTTGGTACATCGGAGAACCGACCGAGAGCCGGAACAGATCGTTTGGATCGAGTCGCAGCAGCCCGGACAGATCTTGCTGCCGCTCACGGACCCGATCAGCAATCGTAAACTGATACGCCTGCGGATTCTCCCTCTGCAACCGCCCCGTCTCGCGAGGATTCAAGGCCAGAAGGATACTCAGCCAGATATGCCGATCCCGGAGGACGCGGACGTCGCCTCGCGCGGGACGGAAGTGTTCCCACTCGCCGAACAGCCGCACGCCCCTTGGGTCCCAGCCCGGCCCGGAGTCGGGTTCGAGCGACAGATTGCCAATCCACTGGTCCGGCGGAAACGACAGGGTCTTGATCGCTCCCGCCTGCCCTCCCGGCGGCAACGGCGTGAGTTCACTCGCTCCCCGGGCCGCAACAAGACTCGTCAGGACCAGGAGGACCGCCCCTGCTTCAATTCGTCGATTGGCTTGGTTCTTCGCCATCCTCGTCTCCCTCGTGCCATTGCGCCAGTTTCCAGAGCCCTTCCACCCGCACTAGGCGGCTCGTCACCATCATTGTCTCGCCGGCAGACCAGTGCTTGCCATGCAGGGCAAACGCCGTGTGTACCGCGGCCTCCCAGACCACCGTTGCAGAATCGTCCTCTTCGATCACCTCCACAAGCCCGACCGGCTGGCCTAGGCAACGAGGGTACAGGCCGTCCGGGCTGGACTTCGCCTCTTCGAGCACGCACGCGGCCAGTTTGTCGGTCGCCCCCCGGTCAACCAGGGACAAGATGGTCTGGATCGCGGCGGCAGGCGTGCTGAGATCGGGATCGTTGCTGTCCCGGGGCGGAGGGCCCAGGAAGAGGATCGGCGGCGCCGCCGGACTGTTGCACCCGAACCGGCTGCCCAACGGGATGGGTTCGCCGGGAGAGTCGTTGGCGTCGGTCGGAGGAGCCGGTTGAACCTCCAAGGAGGGGGGAACCGCCCTGTCGCGGCTCAGGTAGGCAACCGTGGACACGATGCCGAGAGCCCCGCCCGCGGCCAGGAAAACCAGAACGAGTTTCGCTTTGCTCAACTCCGCCATGCTTGCCACTTTCAATCACCGAACCGGGGTCCATCATACACAAGACGCAGCGACTTTCCCGGCGTTGCAGAATTGATTCCTGAAATATCCGCTCGCAGGACGTCGCGGACCGCCGGTAAAATGGCGGCAAAGGAACCCAGGGATTTCGGATCATAAGGAGCCCGACGCCATATGACAGCCTCGACATTGACTCTGTGCATAGTGCTCTCGTGGATTTCAGCCACGACGGCCAACCCAACGGCCCAGGTCGCGGTCTTCAACGGCTCGTTCGAGCAGGATGCGAACGCCGACGGCGTCCCCGACGGCTGGGCCGCCTATGGACGGCCCGACATCGAGCAACGACTGAGCATCGTCGTCGATCCGCAGCGAGGAGCCGTCGCGAAGCTGGACTGCCGGCGCTTCGTGCCGGGCTTTCCCGACAGCCACGCGATGCTCGCGCAACTGGATCACATGGGCGTGAAGTCCGGCCAGTGGTATCGCCTGCGGCTGTGGTCCCGAGCGGAGAACCTCTCGTCCGGCGCGGTGCAGATCGCGCTGGTCAATCGCAAGCAATGGGCCAACGTTGGACTGGCGGACTCCTTCGCTCCCAGCGCGACGTGGCAGCCGTTCGAGTTCTCTTTCCAACCCCGACAGGACCTCGCCCCCGAGGACAGCCGCTTTCAGATCTGGTTCGCAGGCACCGGCTCGCTGTACCTGGACGACGTCACGCTGGAGCCCATCGAGGAACTCCGCCGTCAGTGGCAGCCGCAACTGCCGACCGAAGGCGTCGTCAACGCGATTCCCAACAGCGGCTTCGAGTGCGGCGGCGCAGGCTGGGGCTCCTGGGGCGGCGACCTGCCCGGCTGGGGCGCTCAAGTGTTCAGCCTGCTCGGACAGTGGGACAGCGAGCGTGCGTTCGAAGGACAACGCAGTTGGCGGCTGTCGCTCTCGCCGGACACGCTGCCCGTCTGCTATTTCGACTACTACGATCCGATGGAGCACCCGCTCAAGACGCTCCTGATCGGACACGAAGGCTGGGTTCCCATCGAGCGGGGACAATCGTACGTGTTCTCCGCCTATGTTTCAGCGGACCGCGACGACCTGCCCGTCCGCATGACGTGTTGGCAAGCGGACGGACGCAAGGCGGAACGGACCTTCACCATCGGACAACGATGGACGCGCGTCCACTTGGCCTTCACGGCGGAGAAGGATTTCGCCTGCGGATTCGTCGGGCTCGATCTCCGTCAGACGCAGCCGCCGGAAGGCTCGCTCTGGATCGATGCGATCCAGTGGGAATCAGGCAAGGAGCCCTCGCTCTACCAGTCCCGAGAGCCCCTGGAAGCCCAACTGGAAACGGACCGAGTCGGCAACGTCTTCACGGACCCGGTCGGCGGGCTGGCGTTCCGTCTGCGAGTCTCCAACACAACCGACGCCGCAAGGACACTCAAGGGCGTCGTGACGCTCACGGACTACCTCGATCACCCCGCGTGGCAGCAGGAAATAGAGCAATCGATTCCGCCCAAGGGCACAACTCAGATCGAGTTCAGCCGCGTCCTGCCCGGCCAACGCGGGTTCTACCGGCTCCAGTGGCAGCCCCAGGAAGGGCTCGGCCAGACCGTGCGATGCGCCGTCGTCGAGCCCTCCACAGAGCGGGACAGCCTCTTCGGCATGAATCACGCGTTCTCGTGGGAGTTTCTGCTCCGCCTCTCGCACGACGCGGGCCTCCGCTGGTGGCGGGACTGGTCGGTGAAGTGGAACACGGTTCAGCCGCAGCCGGGTGCGTTCGACTTCCGCGTTCCCGACGCGCAGATCGAACGCGTTCTGGACGTCCAGGGACAGGTGCTCGTCCTGCTGCCTTTCCCCTCCGCGGCGTGGGCGACCAAGCCCGACATGGCGAAGGTGAAGGCCCAGGCCGGAGACAACGAGTATCTTCTGCGGCGGCTCGTCGTCGCCTACAAACCCGAGCGTCTCGACGACTTCGCAGCCTACGTCCGCGCCACGGTCAAGCACTACAGCGGACGCATCAACACGTTCGAGATCCTTAACGAGCCGCTCTACACCGACTACGCGGTGCCGGCCGCCTTCGGCCACACGACCGCCGACTACATCGCTCTCTTGCGAACCGCGTGGGAGACGGCCAAAGCGGTCGATCCCTCGTGCACGATCGTCGGAGGCGTCGCCGCTCCGCCGGACTCCCGGTGGGTCAACGACTTCATCGATCAAGGCGGCCTGCAATGGTGCGATGCGATGAACCTGCATCTCTACCCGCACCGCGGCTCGCCGGACGCCTACGAGGAGGCGTTTCGCGGCTGTTGGGAACGCGTGACATCCAAGGGACCCAAGAGGCCCATCTGGGTCACGGAGATCGGGTTCTACGGCGACGACGACCCGCCGTTCACGCCCTTCTCGGTCGGGGACAACTCGATGAACACGGCGCTGCGTCCCAGCGAGTTCCGGACCGCAAGCGACCTGGTCAAATTCGCCACGATCCTCTGCGCCGCCGGCGTTGAGAAGATCTTCTATCACGCGGGCACGTGCGACGCGCTGAACCAGAACACCGCCGGCAACATCTTCTTCGAGTACGGCGGCGCGCCCCGCAAGCAGTACGCAGCGCAGGCAGCTCTCTCCCGCCTGCTCGGCTCCGACGTGGAGTTCGTCCGCAAATGGACGGAGCCCGAGGGCGTCCCAGCCTTCGAGTTCCGCTCGCGAGGGCGGACCGTCGTCGTGCTCTGGACGAACAAGTCTTCCGCCTCGCCGTTCAATGTTCCGGCGGGATTCCGCGCGCTGGACCTGATGGGCAATCCCCAGGCCGGCTCTGAGGTCACGCCGGGGGACGTCCCGATCTACCTGGTCCGGGTTCCTGAGAACTGAAAGGCCCCGATCGTAAAACGTCTCGGGCCTGCGAATGCTCACGGGCTTTTGCTGGCTTCGGAGGTTCCGCCGTAGACGCCCATGTTGGCGATTCCGCCGTTCGGGGAGGGCTCCGGTCCGAGTTCGGAAACCGGATCGCCCGCGTCGATTGCAGGGCTCGTCTGCTCGTCGCACAGCCAGGTTTGGGCGATGGGGTCCCATCGGCCGGCTTGCGATTGGAGATGATAGTCGCCATCGATCCAGGTCGCCCGCGAATCCTGCGGGTCGCACGCCGTGCCGGGATCGCCGGAGATCGCCCAGTGCCCCGGGCACACAAACAGCGGATCGATGTGCGTGTTGCCCAGGTCCGGCCACCAGCTTCGAACGTCGCAATAGCGAATGGACGGATCGCTCTGGCCCTGGGTGCGAATCTCGCTGGAGGAATTGCCCCAGAAGATCGAATTGGCGATCACCACGTCGCTGTTGTCCAGGACCAGGCCGGCGCCCTGCCAACCCGTGTAGTTGCCTGCCACGGTGCAGTGAGTCATCACGGCCTGACTGTCGCTGAAGTAGAGGGCAGCCCCCTCGGTTTCGCTGCAACGATTTCCGACGATCAGGCAGTGGCTCAACACAGGGTTCGAGCCCCGGCAGTAGATCGCTCCGACCCCCTGGCCGCGGCCTTTGGTCAAAACCAGACCGCTGAGGCCGCACTGGGATCCGCCGCCTTCGGGAATCCGCACGACCGGCCCGCCGCCGCTGCCTTCGACGATTGCACGAGGGCCCGAATTGGGGTCGTTCGGATCGACGGCCGACACGTGGATCTTCTTGCCCAACAGATCGAGGTTCTCCCGGTAGACGCCGGGACACACGAGGATCGAGGCGCCGCTTTTGGCGACGCCGATGGCTTCCTGAATGGAGTCGAAGGGATGCTCGACCGTTCCATCTTCCTCCGGGTCGCCGGACTGGGCGTTCCCGGGTTTGGGGTCGCTCGAGGCGTCGTCGTCGACATACAGTTCATCCCGCTGGCTGACGAAGTTCGCCTGAATCTGCTGATCGCCCTGCACGGTGTACATCATGGGATTGGACGTGCCGGTCGTGCTCCCGGACCAACCGGCGAACGTGTAACCGGAATCGGCCTTGGCCTGCAGCCACAGGACGGTGCCGTTGGTGTACTCGAATTCCCCGACTCCCGGACTGACGATCGTGCCTCCGATGCCCACGGACAGCGCGATGCGACAGGGCCCGCATCGGTCGTGCCGGAACTCCATGCCCGGATTGTTCGCCTGGATCTGCGAAATGTACGTCGTGCAGGCATCGCCGCTGAGAGGATTGCTCCGCAGATCGACGTAGGACAGAGAGGTCAGGCCCGCCAGCGGAGAGATGTCGGAGACCTCGTTCTCGAACAGGTCCAGGTCGTGCAAATCGCTCATGCCGGACAACGCGGAAATATCGCGGATCGTGTTGTGCCGGAGGGTCAGCGACCGCATTTGGGTCATGCCGGAGAGGGACGAGATGTCCGACACCCGGTGGTTGTCGTGCACGTCGAGCTCCGTCAGATTCTTCAACGCCGAGAGCGACGAGATGTCGGCGATCTTGTTCATCGAGAGGTTCAGCGTCGTCAAGTTGGTCAGGCCGGACAACGCCTCCACGCTGGCGATGGCGTTCTCGCGCAGATCCAAAGACCGCAGGTTGACCGCATACTCCAAGCCGGTCAGGTCGGAGACGCCGGCCCCACGCATCGTCAGAGAGGTCAGGCCCAGCATGTCCTCCGCGGTCGGATCGACCGTCCAGAGCGCCCCTTCGATGGCCTCCTTGAGCCGGGAGTCCGGGATGTGCACGGGCTCCTGAGCCCATGAGATTCCCAGTACGCACAACGACACCACCAGGGCACACCACCCTTTGCACATCGCCCCTATCCTCCAATCAGTCGATTCATCACAGGACCTCCGCAACACGCGTCCCATCCTGGAGGTATTGTCGCATATTCAAGGACACTTTTCAAGGGCAATACGCACAGACGACTCGGGAAGGGTGCGGCCGGCAGTCGGTGGCGGATTTCAAGGCTATGCGGCAGGTTCAGCAGGCACAGGGAACTCCGGGCGGCACGGGGATCAACCGAGCCGAAGAAAGCCGCGCAACGACCGATAATGCCGGATGAACACATTCG
Source organism: uncultured Phycisphaerales bacterium (assembly GCA_937868145.1). Classification (GTDB taxonomy): domain Bacteria; phylum Planctomycetota; class Phycisphaerae; order Sedimentisphaerales; family Anaerobacaceae; genus PLanc-01. The sequence continues at coordinate 382 of CALMMH010000306.1, read as the reverse complement.
CCATTCCTGTTGCTTTGATCGGGCGTGGAAGCTATGATGGATGGTGCGTCGCGGAAGAGAGCATCTTCTGCAACGCAGGGGCCGTGATCGTCGGCGCCCGAGGCAGAAGCCGATCGCCTTGATTATGGCCGATGGTTGGAGTGCCTGCACTTGGACGGTTCAGAGCCGCGTGGAGATGTTATGTCGATGGCGACCCAGAGAGCGTCCGCCGCTCGCGTATGCGTGCGGCACCGTGTGAATCCTGTTGCGTCCCGCGTCCGGGGGACCGCGTTTGTTGTGGTCGCAGGAGCCGTCGTCGCGTGTCTGTTTCTTCCGGCCGGATGCCATTCGCACAGCCGGACCGAGACCGCCGTCGTGCTGGAGCAACCACAGGTCAAGAACG
>CALMMH010000305.1 GCA_937868145.1 uncultured Phycisphaerales bacterium | reverse complement strand
AGTTGTTCATCTGCCCCAAACCCTGGATCGGTAAGCGATCGCACGCCTGCACGACGCCTTGCTCATCCATTCGAACGATCGATGTCCCCTCCTTGTCGAATACGATGACCCGGTTGGCGTCGTTGATGGCCCAGCCAAGCCAGAACCACCCGTCGACGGGACCGAGATCACGCATACCACGGGTCTGGTCCCAGACGAACGCATGGCGATCGTGCTCGTCCCTGTAATAGGTGCCGACAATCCACCCGTGATTGTTGATGGCGTGAGCCTGTGAACTCGTTCCGCTCAGCGTGCCCAGCAGATGCATCCCGCTATTCGGGTCCCAGAAGAACGCCTGCTCCTGACCGTTCGGGTCGTAGACTGTCCCGGCGATCTGCCCCCGATTGTTAATGTCCACCATGCTGGTATTACACGTCGGCCCGAGATCCTGGACCCCATGTTCGCGATCCCAAAGAAACAATCTCGCGTTTCCGGAACCTTGGGAGAATCCAACGACCTGCCCGCGATCGTTGATCGCCTCGGCCAGCATAGAACATCCGTCGATCGAAGGCAACGGGGTCATCCGATAGAGCGGAGGAGGCCTGAGCAATGGAGGAGTCACAACCCCGGCCAGAATCACAAGCGCCACGCCGATCACGATGAGCCAATGTCTCTTCGTCATTCCAGGTCCCTGCACAGCTACGATTTATCCGCCACGTGAAGTCTATCTCATCGGCGGCCAGAATACAAGAACCCTGCTCGCCGGTCTGTCGGACTGGCCATGGACCCCATTCGGAGTGTATAGTTGAGTGTGGGCCGTGAAGGCAGGCGGCAACTCACAAGAGGGCCAAGGAGCACAGTGTCATGGGTGTAGTTCGGATCGCGATGTGTCAGGTCGTTTGCATGGATGGGGACCGGCGGGGAAATCTCGCGAGGATCGAGCACGCGGTCGCGGAGGCGGCAGAGGCCGGAGCCGAGATTGTGTGTCTGCCGGAGTCGACCGTCTTGGGATGGGTAAATCCGGAGGCGCACCGCCGGGCGCAGCCGATCCCGGGGGCGGATTCGCGGCGGCTCTGCGATCTGGCGAAGCAGTACAAGATGTTCCTGTGCGTCGGTCTGGATGAGAAGACGGGCAAGAACCTCTATGACTCCGCTCTGCTGATCGACGACGCCGGGCGAATTCTTCTCAAGCACCGCAAGATCATTCTGCTCAGCGATCTGATGACGCCGACGTACTCAGCCGGGCGGAAGGTTCGGGTCGTGGAAACCCGGTTCGGCCGGATTGGCGTCCTGATCTGCGCCGATACGCACGAGCCCGAGATCCTCGCACAAATGGGGAAACTGAAACCCGATTTGGTTCTCGTGCCCTACGGCTACGCCGCACCGGAACAGGCGTGGCCCAAACATGGCAGGGAACTCGAACGGGTCATCACACATGCAGCCAAGATCTTCGACACACCGGTTGTCGGCACGAACCTCATCGGCCAGATCACGCACGGCCCGTGGGCCGGCCGCACCTACGCCGGGCACAGTGTGGCTGCGGACAGGACAGGCGGAATCCTGGCGATCGGTCGGAATTTCGACAGGGATATCGTGCTCGTCTCGGTCTCGCTGTAGAGACACGCCGCAGCTACTTCTCAGGAGGCGTGTATCTCATCATCGACGATTCTTCCGCCGGCAGGTTGAGGGCGGGCTTGCCCTCGAGATAACCGTGGGACGCGAGGAACTCGTCCATCAGCGAGATCGTGCGCTCGAACCACGGAGAGCCGTTGAAGAAGCCGTCCGTTCGTCCTGCCGCTTCATACATCCGGACCTCGACGCCCAATCCTGTGGCCTTCGCGACGTACTCCCTGGCGACCCCACGATGTGCGTCGTCCCCTCCCAAGAGCACGAGGGTCGGAGGCAGATCCTTGTCCACATGCAGATTCGGCGAAGCCCGCCGGGCCGCCTCAGCGGTGGAAAACTGCGCCGCCACCGACTCGCAGTCCAGAACCGGATCCAAGAGAATCAGCAGGTTCGCACGGCAGGAAATCGATGCGTCCTCGCCTTGGGCGTCAAACTCGTCGAGGAGGGACGTGCAGACGGCGATATGCGCCCCGGCCGAGTCGCCGGCGGCGACGATCCGATCGGGATCGACGCCGAGCGTCGCCGCGGTCTTGCGGAGCCATCGCACGGCGCTTCTGGCGTCTTCGACGCACTTGTCGGCCGTAGTGCCATGACGGCCTCGGACTCGATAGTCCGCGAGGGCGGCGACCATGCCTCGCTTGGCGAAATACTGGGCCTGGGGCCTGAACTGTTCGATCGACCCGCCGGTCCAACGGCTGTTGAAGAAGAACACGATGGCCGGCCGCTTGTCGTTCGGGGTCCAGCCGTCGGGCAGATGGATCAGGAGTGGGAGACTCCCCTGAGCCGTCCGTTTGTAGACGAATTCCCGGGTGTTCTTGCTCCCCTGCTCAGGCGGTCCGGCGGGCGCATTTGTCGCAAATGTCGCTGTGTAGAACTCGAACGGATTGCCGGGCCAATTGGCGAACAACTCCTCGGGACTGTGGGTGCAGTTCGGGACGATGGACCAGGTGTGGTCGATCCCGAGTTGGGTCAGCATCCCATGAAATTCGGCATTCCGAGCCAGCAGCCCATCCCGGTCGCCGACGCCGATGCGGATGAAGGTCCTTCCCCGAATCCGACCGGCATTCTGCTGAACGAGCACCCAGGGCGAATGGGCCCGTGCGTACCGGAGATCGCCTCCGAAGACGTCGCGGAACGTCGGGCCGCCTTTGACCGCGATGGTTTCCGCGGACCGCAAGGCGCCGGCCAGGATCGAAACCGAACCGAACGTATCCGGATACTTGAAGCCCAGATAGGCGGCTCCGTAGCCGCCCATGGAGTGTCCCTCGATCGCCCGGCCCCGACGGTCTGCGAGCGTGCGGAACGTCGCATCGATGTGCTCCACCAAATCCCGCACGATCACCGTCTCGACGGGAACGCGGCCGTCCTTGAAGTCGGTCCAGAAGCTTCGCTTCGTCGGATCGGCGCAACTGACGAGGATCATCGCAGGAGCCGTTCCCGCTTCGATGGCGGCGTCCAGTCGAGAAACGACCGGATTGGCGCCGTCCGCCCCGACGCCCAGGCCGTGCAGCCAATAGATCACCGGATAGCGTCGATCCTTGTCGGAATCGTAGTTGGGGGGGAGATGGTAGTAGTAGCCGACCGGAGCACGGGCTGTCTTGCTCTGAAACGTCCCGAGCCGCCAGCCATAGTCGTTCATCCACGAGCCGGAAGGCGGAACCCATGCGGATTTCGAATCGGGACGGTTGGCCTTCGTGGATTCTTCCGCATGTGTGCTGGGACAGGGGATGACGGGCAACAGATCACTCAGCATCAACAGGAGAACAAACGTCCTGAGAACCGCGATATGCTGCTGTTCATCCACGACCGATGCCTTGCGTTCAACACACGACGGAACTTCGGTCCGACCCGCTCGCGAGCGATCCCCTCGCGCCGACTTTAGATGTCTTCCACGAGCCGGAACGGAAACGCGGAGCGGTGCTGTCCCCACTCACAGGCGGTCCGCATCACGATCAGGCCCGCCAAGGCTTCCTTGGAGTCACCGGCCGATTGCCTGGTCTCTGTGGGAGGCTGGGGACGCGAGGCTTCTGCGGAAGGCCCGCCGGATTCGGCGACCCTCTGACGAATCGTGCGATACCTTTGTTTGAGGAGACTGAGGAAGGCTTGGGTGTTGACCGGCTCCGAGGAACCGACCGTCGAGCGATGGATGTCCGCATAAAGACCCAGGATCATGCTGAGCCGCAACTCCGGGCCTTTGGCCTTGTCCCAGGGCAGAAACGGCAGACAGGCGAAATCCAGCCAGAAGGCTTCCTTCGGCGAATACCCGAGCCCGCGAAGGTCCTTCACATGCTCCTGATGCATCCAGCGGATCGATTGCAGGATTTCCCGGAGACAACTCGGCCGCACTTCCTCAAGCCTGCTCGAGCGCAGACCTTGATGGCCCCCGCGAGCAGTCGATATCATCGTGTACTCCCCTCACTTTCCCAGACGACGTGACTCTCAGTCACCCTCCAACCGACCATAAGCTGCAACCCCGATACACTGGAAAATGGACACACCGCTGCTGCGATGTTCCGGTCATTGTATCATTAAGGCTTGGGAAAAGCATAAAGAAAATGCTAAATATCGTGAGGTCAGCATATCGTGACCGTCAGCAGATCCCCGCCGGAGAGGAGGGAGAGGAGAGCGGAGCGAATGCAGGCGTCTTCGAATGCAAGGATCGCATCTGTTCCAGAGAGCCCGAAAGTTGCCAAACGTGGCGTTCCTCCTGGCCGATCATTTTGTCGATCATCCGACCGCTTTCCAGGTCCAGGGCAAATCCTTTCAATCCGTGGTAGAAGATGATGGCTTCTCTCGATTGACGGACGGCGTCACGGATAATCTGCTCGGCCGTCTCGCGTCCCGTGGGCCAGCCGGACGAACCGGGACGCGTGACGAAGCAGGTCAAACTTGCCATAACTTGAGGATTGGAAAGGACATAGTTATCAGGG
>CALMMH010000304.1 GCA_937868145.1 uncultured Phycisphaerales bacterium | reverse complement strand
GAAGATCACGCGGTAAGTGCGGTCTTCGGGAACTTTGAGGATTTCCGCGAGGTGCCAGGCGATCGCCTCGCCCTCGCGGTCAAGATCTGTCGCCAGGTACAGTTTGTCGCAGTTCTTGGCGGCGGCCTTCAATTGCGTGACGACGCGCTTCTTGCCCGGCATGATATCGTATGTGGGCTCGAAGTCCTTTTCGATATCCACGTTCAGCCCCTTGGAGGGCAGATCGCGGACATGGCCCATCGAGGCGTAAACCTCGTACTCCGGGCCCAGATATCGATTGATCGTCTTGGCCTTTGCGGGCGACTCGACGATGACCAGCGATTTTTGAGAATTCGATTTTGCCATCTGCTTGCTTCACTTATGCAAAAATACCGGGCACAAATCCAAAACGCTTCTCGCGGGACACGACTCTCGCGTGGTGCGGATTGCCGTATCGCTGTCTTGCTCACTCCAGCCGTGGAATCGAGCGAATCGTGGTTCTCATCGCTCGGAAGCGTCTTTTTTACCCCCAGATGCTGCTTCTTACTGAGGCCGACGCGTTCCTGTTCGGACCCGAACCGGGGCGATTACGGTTCTTATCGGTTATTCCGCCGCCAACGTTTAGATGTGGACAGATACTGATGGCGGCTCGGTCTGTCAATACAATTGATTCTCGATAATTGGGGATCGATAGCGGAATCGACGGAAAAAACCTGTTACAAAAGTCCGGGGAAGAGGCACTAGTAAGCAGCATCGCAACGGAGTTCTCCGCAGCGGTGATAGATTCGATATCGCCGTTGCATCGTGCCGGTAACGCACTGCGATCGACAGGCCAGGCCGATAAGACCGTCGGGGGGTGGCCTGGGATCGCGGTGCGGACGGCGAAAAATTGTGCAAGGCCGGGGTTCCCTGACCGTTTCACCCTTGCTCCGATCCCCGGCCTGCTTTGGGATTCCACGGCGCGCCGCGGCTGCGAACAATCCGATCCGTCAGGCGTAAATAAAAATGGTTGCACACAAAGGCTGAGGTCAAGAAACAGTCCTCCTTCCTCTTACCTCAGCCTTTTTTATGCGCCGCCCCCAGTCGTCGCATGCTCCTACATCAGGGCCGTACTGAAATATCGCTCCGCACGATCGGGCAGCACGGTGGTGATGTTGCCCTGGATCCTCTCGCCCAGCCGCCTGGCGGCCCAGACGTTTGCCCCGGAACTGACGCCGACGAGCAATCCGAGATCGCGGCCCAGTCGGCGGGTCGTTTCGATCGCGTCCTCGTCGGAGACCTCGATAACCTCGTCGACCATGGATACATCCAACACATCCGGGATGAATCCGTCGCCGATGCCCTGGATCTGGTGCAGACCGGGCTCGTGGCCCAAGAGGGCCGAGCAGTGTTCCGGCTCGACTGCGACGATCCGGATCTTGGGGTTTTGCTCTTTAAGAAACTTGCCGACCCCCTGGAGGGTTCCGCCGCTGCCGACTCCGGCGACGAAGCAGGCGACTTCCCCGTTGATCTGTCGCCAGAGCTCTCGCGCAGTCTGCTCGTAATGCACCTGCGGATTCGCGGGGTTCTTGAACTGCTGCGGTACGAAGACCTGCTCATCTTCGGCCGCCATTTCCTCGACTCGTCGGACCGCGCCGCCGATGCCCTCTTCGTCCGGGACGAGGACCAGGTCCGCCCCCAGGCCGCGAATGAGCTTCTTTCGTTCTTCGCTCATCCCCTCCGGCATGACGATCCGCACGCGATGGCCCATGAGCCGGCCGACCAGGGCCAGGCCGATGCCGGTGTTGCCGCTGGTGGGTTCGCAGATGATCGCATTGGGCTTGAGCGTGCCGGCTCGCTGGCCCGCCTGCAACATGGATAGCGCGATGCGATCCTTGATGCTGCCGCCGGGGTTGAGAAATTCGGCCTTGCCGAAGACCCGCTCGCCCCGAAGCTGAACCAGCGGTGTATTGCCAATCAGATCGAGAATATTGTTCGTCAGCATGGACCACCTGAAAACGTTTTCGTCTCTCGTAGCGAATCCTTCGCCTCGCGAGCCCTGTCCTTGCCCGTGGCTGCGCATTATAGCAGCAGGTCGGCACGCAGGGAAAGCCCCCTCGCGTTATCCGACCTAATCCGGAGTTGAGGCGTGGAGTCTCAAGCTGTAGGGGGTAAGGACATGACAAATCATCAAGCGGTGGTAGGGAACCCGATCGGATTCTGGTCCGAAAAATGTCACGAACTCGATTTCTTGCAGGAAATCACTCATTTTTTCGAAGATTTTCCCTTGCATGAAATGAACTGGCTGGGTTATAGTCATGTAAGTATGTAAGTCATATAGAGTCCTGGATAGGTTTTGCACTATAACAGGGCTGGGGTTATCTCGCTTTTCCTCTCCCTCCGCTCCTCAGCCCTGTTTTTCTTTTGCGCGCATGGAGCCCAAAGGGCTTTTTTCCCCGGCAGATCCGTCTCGCAGCTAGGATAAAGTCCTATGTGTCCCATCAGTCCTATAGGTCCTATGAGACCTATAAGACTTATAAGACGAATAGGACTCTCGCCTCGAATTACTCTTCGTTGTTGAGGAACTTGATCAGCTCGTCCGGGACGTAGTCGCTG
>CALMMH010000303.1 GCA_937868145.1 uncultured Phycisphaerales bacterium | reverse complement strand
CTTGTACCGGCCGATCACCGTGCCGGGACCTTCCATCACGGATTCATCCAGGACCGGTGCCTCGACGAATAGGGGCGGCGTCTCCAGGAATTGGCCGGCGCGGTCATGCGCCCTGAGCAACGCCTCCACGCGCGCTCGCAACGCGGCGTTGCCCGCGCAGGCAGATTCGAGATAGGCGGACCGTTCGGCTTGGTCGATCTTGCCCTCAGCTTCACTGTAGATCAGCTCGATATCGTTCGGTTCGTTGGGCATCATGAGTTCCTGGATATCACTCTGTGATACAATGCGACGCCCGCAGGCGGCGCGCCTCAATGGAAATGATAAGAATCTGAAAAGGGAGAATTCGTCCGTGGCTGGATTCAGCCATCCTCGTCGATCTCGTGGAAGAGCCATGCCTGGGCGTAGGACCAATACCGGCTGGCGGTCGCGCGCGAGATGTCCATCGCCTGGGCGGCTTGTTCCAGAGTCAGGCCGGCAAAGTAGCGCAGTCGCACCAGGCTCGCCTTCACCGGGTCTTCTCGCTCCAGCTTGGTCAACGCCTCATCCAGGGCAAGCAGGTCGTCGATGGGTCCGTCGGTAGCAACGTCGGCATCCACAGAGCCCGTCTGCTGCCGACGGCCATCACGTTTGAGCCGCTTCTTCCGACGCGCGTTTTCGACCAGAATCCGTCGCATCGCCTCGGCGGCCGCAGCGAAGAAATGACCGCGGTTCTCCCAGCTTTGCGGTTCGTCGCCAACAAGTCGAAGATAGGCTTCGTGCACCAGCGCCGTCGCTTGAAGCGTCTGGCCGGGAACCTCATGGGAGAGCTTCTGGGCTGCCAGGAGCCGGAGTTCCTCATACACCAGCGGCAACAATTCGTCCGTAGCCTGGGCGTCCCCCCGTTCGATGGCATTCAAGATGCGTGTGACATCACTCATGCCGACTCCCCACCGTTCAGCGTCTCTGATGGGAACATTCTCTCATGAACGAAGGGAGACTGCAAGTCTCAGGCAAACACTCCGCGGGTACGCGGTAAGCAGCCATCAAGACCCATCATGCGAAGAGGCCGGCGACCTGTTGCCGCCGGCCCTCTTGAAAGTGTATTTCTGGCAATCCAGGCTATGGTATCACGGCTGGGTTGACGATCTGTCGGGGATGTAGAAGAACCGCACCTCACTCAGGCCAACTGTCGGCGTAATGCCCCAGCCCTTTTCGATGGTTAGTTTGACGTACTTGGCCGAGACTCCGCCGAAGCTGACGACCGTGTTGTGGAGATAGCCTGCCTGCCCCGAAGCCCTGGCAAACTCGGGCACTCCCTCCAGCACCGTCCAGTTTGCACCATCGGTGGAGTATTCGATCTTGACCGTCTTGGCCCCGAAGCCCATGAACGGCTCCAGTGCTTGATTTGAGTTCCACGCCCATAGCTCGTTCAGAGTGTAGACCTGGTCGAACTCATATTGGATCCAGTGCGGTACTGTGTTCTTGCTGAGCCACATATCCGTCGGCGTAGTCGAATGCCCGTCATTCTCGTCGAGCCCGGAACCGTCAAGCGTCTTTTCCGGACCCATCTGCGCGGCAGCACTAGATGCTTGGGCCGTGATGTTCTGGACGGGGTATGCGAAATCTTCCGTCGTGAAGGAAAGGACAAGGCCTTTGTAGATGACGGGCTCCAACGACCCCACGACTACATCGATGACGTCGACTCGCCAGTAGTACGTCTTACTGAACTCCAGGAGCCCTTCGGGGTCGTAGGTAGTTTCCATCTGCCCTTCGCTGACCAGCACACCACATGGATCGCTTCGGGTGGCGTTGCTGACCTCACCGAACGAGGTTCCGAAGTACACATCATGGCTATCGATGAACTCGGCCGATGCCCAGCTCAGGACCGCGTCACACGGAACACCGGCAGCGTCTTGCGCGGGAGTCGTCAGCCGTTCCATCAGGACCATAAGGTCTTTCTCATCCACGACACCGTCGCCCCAGGCGAACGGACCGATATCGCACAAGGGCTCGTTCTGTCCCCAGTTGTCCGCCAGAAGAGCCATGTCGTTTCCGTCGACCGCACCATCGCCGTTGAGGTCCACGACGGGCGAGATCGGCGTCTGCCACACATCCCATGCTCCGAAACCACCGGGACGATCGGAGACAAGGTAAAGGGTTGTCATGTCGCCGGAAAAGCCGGCCGGCCCCTCGGTCGAGGCGCTATTGACCGGCGAGCCCACGTTGACCGCCAGACCCCAGGGGGCAGTGGTGCTCTTTCGCGTGGTCATCCACACGTCGTAGCCGCCGGCCCCGCCGGCGCGATCGGAGCAGAAGAACAGAGCCAGACCATCGGCTGATAGAACAGAGCCAAACTCCG
>CALMMH010000302.1 GCA_937868145.1 uncultured Phycisphaerales bacterium | reverse complement strand
GCCGGAATGGTCGATGTGCGGGAGCTGGTCGATGATCGCCTGTGGGTGGATCTTCTCCTGGATGTAGATGGGCACCACCGGCACGGCGAGTTCCTGCCGGTCCTGTTCGTCCTTGCCCTTCCAGACCAGTTGCGGATCGAGCGACGGGTCGCGGGGATAGAGCATGGTCTTCGGGGCGTTCTCATCCTCGGCCACGAAATCCCGCAATTCTTCGGTGGGGATGTTCTTGCGTTTGTCCTTGTGGCGAATAGAGTCCACATTGGCTGGGCCGTTGGCTTTTCCGTTCATTTTCTTGCCGGCCATACTGTCTCCTGCGGATGCCATCAGCCCAGATCAGGCTCAAGGCGTTTCTTGATCTCTTTCAGCACTCGTTGTCCGCGGTGCTCGATAAAGACGGGGTAGTCGTCGGTGCTGACACCAAAGGCGTCCATATCGTCAATGTAATGGCTTCGCATCGTCTGGTCCAATTCCTCGTTCTTGTCCCTGAACGCCTTCATGTAGACACTCGGCGGTTTGGCTTTGACCACTCGCTTGTTGAGGTAATCATCCACAAGCGTGATATTGAGAACAAGGTTGGCTTCTTGCTCGGTGAAGCCCGACTTTGTCAAGTAGCTTCGTGGGAAGAAGTGGTGGTAATTCCTACTGCTGGCCACTTTGAGCCAGGAGTTGTCGAGCTTGACGATGCTATTGGTGGCGAAGGACTTTGGCTCTTTGTAGGCGAACAGACAGATGATGGCCTTGCAGAATGCGTCGCCGGCACTGAACCCTCTCGACCGCAAGTCGTCAAGCGTCAGGTTGACCTCCTCGCCAGCGTAATCAGGTCGGTCGCCATCTACAATTCGGTCCATACGTCGAAAGTCCTGTGCCAGTTTGGATTCAACACCGGACGTAAAACGGTTTGATAGGGATGCCCACCAGAAGTACTGCACGAGAAGCTTGTTGGACGGCCGATGGTGCCCGGTCTTGATTCCGGAGGAAGAAATAGGTGAAGGGAACCAGGATCGCATCATAGGGAAGGAGCCGGGACACCGGAATGCGC
>CALMMH010000301.1 GCA_937868145.1 uncultured Phycisphaerales bacterium | reverse complement strand
GGCCGGTTGCACTACGCAGCCCTTCGGTACTTCAACGCCTGCGGCGCAGGCGACAACGGCGGTCGCGGCGAGGACCACCGTCCCGAGTCGCACCTGATCCCGCTGATCATCCAGGCCGCGATGGGCAAACGGGCCGACATCAAGATCTACGGCACCGACTACCCCACCCCCGACGGCACCTGCGTCCGCGACTATATCCACATCGACGACCTGTGCCGGGCCCACCTGTTGGCCCTCAATCGGCTGGACAGCCACGTCGAACAGACGTTCAACCTGGGCAACGGCCAGGGCTACTCCGTCCGCGAGGTGATCGAGTCGGTCAAACGGGTTTCGGGCCGAGACTTCAAGGTAGTCGAGACGGCCCGACGGCCGGGCGACCCGGCGGTCCTGACCTCGGACGCGACCAAAGCCAAGGTCGAGCTCGGCTGGCAGCCGCAGATGCCCTCCCTCGACGACATCGTCGCCACCGCCTGGACCTGGCACACGGGACACCCCGAAGGGTATAAGGATTGACGATTTATGATTGACGATTTACTATTTGAGTCCCGCCGCTCGCGCCAAGTTCGCCGGCGAGGGCTGCAAAATCGTAAATAGTAGATAGTAGATAGTAGATGACGAGGGTTTTGCCGTGAAAGATCCAAGAGGCCGGGTCAAAGAGTTCCTCAGCAGCCAGGGCATGTACCATGGGGACATCAGCATCCAGGAAACCTGCGATGTCTTCCTCGACGAGATGGAGAAAGGCCTGACCGGCAAGAAAAGTTCTTTGGCCATGCTGCCCACCTACATCGGGACCGAGCGGGAGTTGCCCCGGGAGATGCCGGTCATCGTCCTGGACGCCGGCGGGACGAACTTCCGCGTGGCCACCGTCTCGTTCGGACAGGTGGGCGCCCCGGAGATCTCGGAATTCAAGGTCTTTCCCATGCCGGGCATCGCGACCCAGGTCGGCAAGGACGAGTTCTTCGGCACCATGGCCGGCCACGTCACTTCCATCGCGGACAAGAGCTCCAACGTGGGCTTCTGCTTCTCCTATCCGGTCGAGATGTTCCCGAGCAAGGACGGCCGGGCGTTGTTCTTTTCCAAAGAGATCAAGGCGCCGGAGGCCGTCGGCAAGATGATCGGCGAGAGCATGAACCAGTCGCTGACCCGCCTGGGCGTCCGGCAGGAGAAGCACTTCGTCCTACTCAACGACACCGTCGCCACCCTGCTGGCCGGCCGGGCCGAAGCCAGCGGCCGCCGGTTCGACAGCTACATCGGCTTCATCCTCGGCACCGGCACCAACACCGCCTACGTCGAACAGAACAGCAACATCACCAAAGCGAAGGACCTGGGCACGGTGGGCAGCCAAATCGTCAACGTCGAATCCGGCGGGTTCAGCAAAGCTCCGCAAGGCAAGATCGACAAGACGCTCGACGCCGCTTCGGTCAGTCCCGGCGCCTACACGTTCGAGAAAATGATTTCCGGCGCGTACATCGGACCGCTGTGTCTGGCCGCGGCGCGGGCCGCCGCCAAGGCGGGCCTGTTCTCCAAGCCCGCAGCCGACGGAATCGCGGGAATCCAGGCCGCCACGACCAAGGACATCAGCAACTTCCTCACCCGTCCGGAAGGCCGGGACAACCCGATCTCGGCGGCGCTGGCCGGATCGACCGACGACGACGTGGTCACGCTGTATCACATCGCCGACGCCCTGATCGAACGGTCGGCCAAGTTGACTGCGGCGAATCTGTCTTCCGCGGCCCTCAAGAGCGGCAAGGGACGAAACCCCGCCCGGCCCGTCTGCATCGTGGCCGAAGGCACGACCTTCTACAAGCTCAAATCGCTCCGCTCGAAGGTCGAGTTCTATCTCAAGCAGCACTTGGTCGACAAAAAACACGTCTACTACGAGATCGTGAACATCGACAACGCCACGCTGATCGGAGCCGCCATCGCCGGGCTGACGAACTGAGCCGACAGGATCGATCGCGTTGTAGAAGACGGATGAAGGGCCGGGTGGATCGATGGCGACCGGACGGGACAACGTCGATGCGGCCGAACTGCATCGAAGGATGCTGACGATCGCGGCGCCCGACGATCGCTCCAGGCTCTCGTGGAAACGAGGGCGGCCCCGATTCCTGACTGAGTTGCGGCTGCTCAAGCTGGGGTTCCTGATCCGACAGCGACACTGCCTCCGCAGGGCAGTCAATCTGCTCGTGTTCCTGCTCGAGAGAAAGAGAGCCCGCAAGGTTCATTACGTGCCCCCCGTGGTCACCATCGAGGCGATGAACGGCTGCAGCCTGCGCTGCCCCGAGTGCCCGACCGGCATGTCCGCCCCCGAGAGTCGAAAGAAAGGCAAGGCCACGCTGGAAGACCTCAAATCGTTCATCGATCGGGTCTGCGCCAGAAGCCTTCAGATCAACTTCCATCACCTGGGCGAGCCGTTGTTGAACGACGACTTCTATGCGGCCTGCGCCTACGCGGTCGAGAAGGGACTGTGGACGACCATTCACAGCAACCTCAACATCCGCGCCGCGGACCTTCCACAGAAGATCCTCACGTCCGGCCTGTGCAACCTCGTCGTCTCCTGCGACGGCGCGACGCAGGAGGTCTATGAGAAGTATCGAGCGGGAGGCGACGTCGAACTGGTGTTCCGCAACATGCAGGCCATCGCGGAGCACAAGCGAAAACTCGGCTCCCGGTTCCCCTGGATCACGGCGCAATTCATCGTCTTCGACCATAACTGGCATGAAATGGAGCGGTTTCGGGAGCGAGCGGTCGCGGCGGGCGCCGATGAGATTCTGTTTCTGCCAGGCTGCCGGAATGGGACCGCCAAGTCGGGCCACGTCTGGGCCGAAGAGGTCTTCAACCTCTCCCGGTTGGCCTGGGAACCGAGGCCCACTCCCCCCCTCTGCGGCGAGCTATGGGAAACGCCCATCGTCACCCACGACGGCGGACTGTTCCCCTGCTGCTTCTGCTTCCGAGACGAGGATCTGTTCGCGCCTCCGCAGAATCCCGCCGGCCGGACCCTTGCAGACTGTTGGGATGGCGACGCCTATCGCGCCGCGAGGAGCTTCTTTCTGGGTGACCCGGTCCGAAGGGAAGATCTTCCGCGGCCCTGCCGATTCTGCGGCCGCACGGTCGAACGTGCGCATCGTTCGCAGAAATGACCTCACCTCTCAGTTGGAAACGCGAGGCGGAAAGACGATCTCCGCAAGTTTCTCCCGGACGGGCTTGCTGGCGCCGCCGTCATGGGGGTGGGCTCGGTTGGTCAGAAGGATCAGGTAGAGACCCGTGTCGGGATCGACGACAACGCTGGTGCCTGTGTAGCCCGTGTGACAGAAGGCGTTCGGCGAGACATTCGGGCCCTTCACCCAGGAATAGTCCGAACTGACGTCGAAGCCGTAGGCTCGACCGTGCGACTGAGCCGTCGTCAGCATTTCGACCGCGGCGGGGCTGAGGATCCGCTTGCCCTTCCACACGCCGTGATTGAGCAACATGCGACAGTAGATGGACAGGTCGGAAACCGTGGAGAACAACCCGGCGTTGCCGCTGACGCCGGCTCTGAGCCGAGCGAGCGGGTCGTGGACCGTGCCTCGCAGCGGCTCGCCGTCGACAATCTCCGTCGCCGCGATCCTCGACTTCATCGCGGCGGGCGGATTGAATCCCGTGTCCGCCATCCCCATGGGGACGAAGAGATTCTCATGAGTGAATTCGTCGATTGGCTGCCCCGTGACGATCCGGACGATCTCCGCCAGCGTGATGTAGCCCAGGCAACTGTAGCGGAACTTCTCGCCCGGCGCAGACTGGGCGTCGAGACTGCAAATCTTCTCGATGACCTTGTCCGGACAAGGCGAGCCGTACTGGGTCTTCAAGCTGTTGGCGTCGGTGTACGCCGGCAGGCCGGAGGTGTGGGTCAGCAGGTGCTTGATCCTCGCCTCCTCCTTGCCGCCGCAGGCAAAAGACGGAAGATATTCTCGGACGAAAGCGTTTGGGTCGAGTTTGCCCCGGTCGACCAGGATCATCACGGCGGCCCCGGTCGCCAGAGGCTTGGTCATCGAGGCCAAATCGAAAATCGTGTCCTCCCGCATTGGCTCCTGCGTCGGCTCGAAAATCGCCAAGCCGAAGGCCTTCTCGTACAAAATCGTCTGGTTCCGGCCGACGAGGACGACCGCACCCGGGAAGTGGCCCGCCTGGATCTCGGCCTGGACGACGCCGTCGATCTGGACCAGGCGAGATCGGTAAACGCGATCCGAGTGGCAACTCGAGACAAGACATAAGAAAAGGACTGAGCACGAAACTCGAAATCCAAGACCCCGAACAGACTCCCGGCCGGCGTTCGTGTTTCGGTCATTCAGATTTGGAGCCTTTGAATCTGCCTCGGATTTCATGATTCGGATTTCGTGCTTGGGAGTCATGCGGTTTCCTTATCCTCGCTTTGGCCAATCCGTTCGATCGCCACCGCCACCGGCGACGGGACCTCTTCTCCTCGTTTGCTCCGCTCGGCCAGTTCTTCGATCGCCTCGTGAAGGACCAGGCAGGCGCGCTCGTACGTGCAGCCGGTCTCCTGCGCGATCAGTCGGCAGCCGCGGTCGATGAGTTTCTTGTTGCTGGGCGACACCCAGACCATCGCGTTGCCGATCACCCGACCCATACGAACCATCGTGGCGGTCGAGAGCGTGTTGAGAATCAACTTGACCGCCAGGTGTTCCCACAGCCGCAAAGACGAGGCCGGCAGCTCGCACGGAACGTGAATCCGTTCGTCCACATCGAGAGGTTTGTCCGTCGGGCCGAACGTGATCGCGGCGGTCCTATTCCATTTTTTATTTTTGATTTTTGATCTTTGATCTTCCAAGTCGCCGACCTGAACAAGGATCGAGTCCGGGGCATTCGTCCGCGACGTATCGGGCTCGTTGCCGATGCGGAACTTGTGAATCTCCGCGTTTTCCAGCTTCGGCGGGTTGGCCTGGATGTGGGCCGGGGCGTTCAATTGCGCATAGATGTCCCGGCTCCAGGTCAGGCCGCGAGGAGGTCGCTGAAGCATCTCCCGCCAGGCTTGCTCGGTCGCATGACGCGGGTCTTTCACGAACGCCCACGATACCGGCGAACGAACGTCATCCACTTTTCGAAACGGCGGGATCATGAACGTCGGCGAACGCTCGGTCGTGTCGGTCAGGACGTCCAGCATCAGGGAATCGGCCAGATACGTCACCAGCCCCCGCTTGCGATAGATCCCTTCCTCCAATTCCACCGCGAGGGCGATCGCCGCGACGGCCTGCGGCGAGGACAACTGCAAAAGCAGATTCTCAAAGGACCGGCGGTACGCAGACACGGCGGGCACAACATGCCCGCGGAGTTTCGCCAGAGCCATCTCCATCGCCGCCCCGACGACGAGCAGTTCCACGGTCGTCGCCTGCATGCGGGTCGAACCGGTGATGGCCATCGGACCGGTAGCCAAGTCGAGTTTGCCAATGCGGGGCTCCTCGATCACCTCCCGTGACCGCTGCACGTGCGTACGAAGCAGATCGGTGGGGTTGTTGTAGACGAAGAACACGTGGGCCTCGACGTCGAGCCCCTGCCAAGCGGTTCCGATGACAAACGACGTCTCGCCGCCTTCCGTGATGGCAACGACGACATCGCCCTTCTGCACGCCGGCCTCTTCGATCTGTCGCCGGCCGAAATCCGTGAAGTCCTCGAACCCCTCGACCGACTTGATCAACGCGAAATCCCCGCCGGCCATAACACTGATGCACAGGTCCGCCATTGGCGAACCGTTCGGCTCGGTCCGCCGCCAGCATTCGCGCCATGCGGCCTCCAGGAGAATGCTCAGCCGGCCGGTCGCGCCGCAACCGGTGAAGAAAATGTGATGCCCCGTCCGCATCGCCTCGTGCAGAGCCTCCACCAACCGACCGAACGATTCCTGCGCGAAGATCCGTTCCAGGGCGGCCGGGATGTCGTCGTCCACCGATTGCAGCATCCGAACGCCCGCCTGGAAATCCGCTTGGATCGTCTGCGACAGCCGCAACGTCTTCGGGTGCATCGCCTCGGTCAGCAACTCGCCCAGGCGAAACGCTTTTTCTTGCTCAAGGAACGCTTGTGCCTTCTTCTTTGCGTCGGACATCATCAATTGTGCAACCCCTTGGGGATTTCATTCGGTTCAGTCGCAATCACGACCAGACTGTTGGCGACGGGACGCTCGCGGCCGTCGGAGGGCGAGTTCATCACATGCCCGTCGAGCCAGAGCGTGGAAGAGCCGCCGCCGTCAAGATTCACCGCGTATTCGCACCCGAACCTCCTCATGAGCGAGGCCAACTCGGGATAGGTCATTCCCACCGAGAGCCCCTCCTGGCGGCCATCCACCACGACGAGAATAAACTGCTCTTCGTTCCATCCCATCGCGGTTCGCGGATGTCGCGGCAACGGAGGCGACCAGTCGGGCGACTTGCCTTCCTTCAGCAGAATCGGTCCGCCGCCGACAGCAGTCAGAATCCCCGTCAGATCGGGCACAGTCTCCAGGCAGAGTGTAAGCACCGAGCCCGGCGCCTTTGCCGGCAGTCTCTCCGCCAGCGTCGGCCCGATGGAAAGCACCATTGTCGTCGGCGTCAGTTCGGCGTTTCCGCCCTCTACGATGGTCGCCACCCTGGCCCGAAAGGAAGCCCCGAGACGCAGCGGGAGCCACGCTCCCTCGCCGGCCTTTTCCAGAATCAGTTCGAGCCCGCCGTTCGTCCGCGTCGACGCTCCGACGGCAGGCGTGTAGAGCACGGCTTCGTCGTCGCCTCGCTCTTGGTTGAGGGCGAACGGAATGGACACACCGGTCGGACCGACGGCTCGGAACTGGGCCGTGACTTGTCCGATGTGGGGCCGGCCTTCCCTATCGATCCAGAAGCTCTCGCCCCTGGGCGAACTGATCAACTCGCCCAAGGCGACGTGCAGGCCGAGAGGATCGCCCTGATAGGGGCCCGGACGAATGACGAAGAAGTCGCCATTGACCGCCGCAATGGGTCTGGCATCCGGCAGCGACGCTGCCTGCTGACTCACGGTCGCCAGTCCATACACCTGATCCTGGGCCAACGTGGAGAGGAACCGGAATCTCGCGGCGGATCGGTCCACCTTCACCACGTGGATCGACCAGGGGCCCTCTCCGATGCGGTGATGGACGTATTCGAGCCCGGGCGGTACCGAAGGGCGATCGGAATTCGCACCCTCGGCCACGGGCACGGAACCGCACAACATAAACCACAGGAGCAGGAAGACTCTCCCGGTTCGGAGAGACTCGGAGGACCCTCTATCGTAACGGCGGATTCTCACATCCATCATGTTTCCAACCTCAAACCGCCGGACCGTCCCGGCTCGATCGCAGCAACCTCGCGTAGTGATATCACCACCTCGCACTCCGTGGCAACCGTATTTCAGATGCGATTGTCCGACACGAAGACTATAATCGCGTTTTGCGTTGAATCATGTGTGTCCACTGGAGCAAAACGAATTGGCTGGAAACAAACAAAAGACAGGAACGCGAACGAAAAAGGGATTGTGGGTGGCGGGTCTGATGTCCGGGACCTCGGCCGACGGCGTCGATGTGGCCATCGTGGAGATCCGCGGCCGCAAGGTCGATCTCCTGGCGTTCGAGACGTTTCCGTACTCTGCGGCCCTGCGAAAGAGCATCCTGGCCTTGTGCAATCCCGAGACCGCCAGGCTCCACGACATCTGCCACTACAACCACGTGCTGGGCGAGGTCTTCGCTGAGGCGGTGATTCGGCTGTGCAATAAGAGCGGCCTCCCGCTGGACTCCATCGACCTGATCGGCTCGCACGGCCAGACGATCTGGCACAACCCGCAGGGCCCCAAGTATGATGGAGAGGTGATTCGCTCGACGCTCCAGATCGGCGAGCCCTGCCGGATCGCACAGCGGACCGGGATCGCGACCGTCGCGGACTTTCGGCCTCGCGACATGGCCGCCGGGGGCGAAGGGGCGCCGCTGGTGCCGTACGCAGACTACGTGCTGTTCTCCGATCGCAAGGCGTGCCGGGCGGTGCAGAACATCGGCGGTATCGCGAACGTGACGTTCCTGCCCGTCTGTGGCAAGCACGAAGCCTGCTCCCCTTCCTGCTCATGCGAGCACGGCGCGCATCCCGAAGTCCTGGCGTTCGACACCGGGCCGGGAAACATGGTGATCGACGGTCTCGTGCGCTTGATCTCCAAGGGCCGGCGTCAATACGATCGCGGCGGCGCGATGGCGGCCAAAGGCGCGGTGAACAACGATCTGTTGAAGGAAATGCTGCGGCATCCGTTCCTGCGACGAAAGCCGCCCAAGTCCACCGGCCGCGAGCAGTTCGGAGAATCGTATTGCGAATCACTCTACGGCCAGGCCCGCAAGCGGAAGCTCTCGCCGGAAGACATGGTCGCAACCGCGACGGCGTTCACCGCCTCCACAATCGCGAACGCCTATCGCAAGTTCCTGCCGACTCTGCCCGATGAGATGATCCTCTGCGGCGGCGGCTCGCACAACGCAACGCTCGTGCGAATGGTGCAGTCGCAACTGCCTGAGGTTAGAATCCGCTCGACGGACGAATTCGGCATCAGCGTCGATGCCAAGGAGGCCGTATCGTTCGCCATCCTGGCGTACGCCACGATCCAGGGGATCTCCAACAATCTCCCCAGCGTCACGGGAGCGGACGAGCCGGTTATTTTAGGGAAGATCGTGCCGGGAGTATGACTACGCGAAAACGCCTGCCCACCACCGAGAAACGCAATCCGAGAAGCGCCTGCATCGACACGCTGCCTACACTGGAGATCGTGGACCTGATCAACTCCGAGGACCGGATCGTCCCGGAGGCGGTCGGCACGCAGCGAGAGAGCATCGCGGCCGCGATCGACGCGATCGTCGACTGCTTCCGCGAGGGCGGGCGGCTCTTCTACGTCGGCGCGGGCACCAGCGGCCGATTGGGCGTGCTGGACGCCTCCGAGTGCCCGCCGACGTTCGGCGTGAAACGCTCGATGGTCCAGGGCATCATCGCCGGAGGCAAAAAGGCGCTTGTCCGCTCGATCGAAGGGGCTGAAGACAACGTCGAAGACGGCGCTCGGGAGATCGATAAGAAGAAGGTGAGTTCGCGGGACGTTGTCGTGGGACTGGCGGCCTGCGGCGTGACGCCCTTCGTTCACGGGGCTCTTCGCCGGGCCCGGCAGCTCGGAGCACAGACCGTCTGCGTGACCTGTGCGCCCGAAGTGGTGCGGTCGATCCCCGCCGACATCATCATTAACCCCGTGGTCGGTCCAGAGGTCGTCACCGGCTCGACGCGAATGAAGGCAGGCACCGCCACCAAGCTCGTACTCAACATGCTCACGACCACCGCGATGATCAAGCTGGGCAAGGTCCATGGCAACCTCATGGTCGACTTGCAGGCGGTCAACAAAAAGCTTCGCGACCGCTCGCTGCGGATCGTCACGGAGTTGACGGGCCTCTCGCGTCCCAGAGCCAAAGCGTTGCTGGAGCGAGCCGAAGGCAAGGTCAAACCGGCGGTCGTGATGCACTTTCGCAAAGTAGATCTGGCGAGAGCCGTGAAGATCCTCAATGACTGCGGCCAGTCGTTGCGGGCGGCGATAAAGAGTGCGGGATAGCGCGTGTAGGGTGGGTTCTCACCCCACGCGTTTCCCCATCGACGCCGACAAAGACGCGTGGGTTAAGAACCCACCCTACGGACAGGATGGAACGCGATCGAAGAGACGACCAACCAACTCGGCGGTTCCTTGGGCACACTCGACGGAATCCTCGTCGCCGGGGCGGTCGCGCTGTTGTTCGTCATCTCCTACGTCTTCGGCCGACACGAGAAGGACACTGAAGATTTTTTCCTCGGCGGCCGGCGAATCCCCTGGATCGTCGCGTGCCTGTCGTTCGTCGCCACGGAAATCAGCGCCCTGGCCCTGGTCGGCATGCCGCACACGGCCTTCACCGAGAACTGGCGATGGATCCAGTTCCTGATCGGCCTGGCGCTGGCCCGGCTGATCGTCGCCTTCCTCTTCATCCCGGCTTTCTACAAGTATGAGTGCACGAGCATCTACGAATTCCTCGGCCATCGTTTCGGCCGGGCCACACAGTACACCGGCTCGATCTACTTCCTGGTCACTCGTCTGATCGCTTCCGGCGTGCGGCTTTACGCCACCTGCATGGCCGTGGGTCTGATCCTGGGCTGGCCCCTGGGCGCGACGCTCGTGCTCTTCACCGTTGTCAGTATCCTTTTTATAGCCTTCGGCGGCATCAAGGCCCTCGTCTGGACCGGCGCTTACCAAGCCATCTTTTTCATCCTCAGCGGCGTGCTCGTCGCAGGTTTTCTTATTCAACACATCGACGGCGGCCTGACTTCCGCTCTTCAGACCGCCCACGAGGCCGGCCGGCTCAGCACGTTCAACTTCGCCTTCAATCTCAACGATGCCAATACTTTTTGGGCAGGCGTCGCCGGCGGACTCTTCACCGGCCTGGTCTCCTTCGGCGCCGATCAGGAAATGGTCCAGCGACTCCTGACGGTCAAGACCCGCCGAAGCAGCCAAAAGACGATCCTGGCCACGATCGTGTTGGTTCTACCGGTCTACTGGCTGTACCTTCTGATCGGCACGCTCCTCTACGTCTTCTACAGCCGGCACCCCGAGCTGGCCCAGCCGGCGGAGCTCAAAACCATTTTTCCGCACTTCGCCTGCACGATGCTGCCGGCAGGTCTCAAAGGCTTGGTGCTCGGATCCATCATTCTGGCCAGCGTCGATTCGCCGCTCAACTCATTAACGACCTCCTTCGTCCGAGACATCTACCGCCCGTTGATTCGCAAAGAGGCTACAGAGAGGCATTACTTGATGGTCTCCCGCATCGGCGTAGTCGTCTTCGGACTGATTCTTGCGGGGATCGCCGCGGCGTGCGCCCCCGTGCAGAACATCTTGTGGTTCGCCTTCCAA
The DNA here is from genome assembly GCA_937868145.1 of uncultured Phycisphaerales bacterium. Classification (GTDB taxonomy): domain Bacteria; phylum Planctomycetota; class Phycisphaerae; order Sedimentisphaerales; family Anaerobacaceae; genus PLanc-01. The sequence continues at coordinate 3,166 of CALMMH010000301.1, read as the reverse complement.
ATCCTGGCCTTGACAGGCGGTCCCATGCTCGGGATCTTTCTTCTGGGCCTGCTCACCCCTAGCAAGGCCAATCTCACAAACATACCGGCCATGCTGATCAGCACGGCTGTCTGCACAACTCTGCTCCTCTCCATCAATCAAGGCAGACTCGATCTGGGCTGGACCTGGCTGATTGTCATCGGAACAGCCGTTACAATTGCTGCAGGACACTTGCTGAGTCTTTGCTTCCCTAAGCAATTTCCTTAACACCGGCCTTCTACAATCCTGACTATGATCTTCGTTTGTGATAGTCTTTGGCTGGTGTCGCGAGCGGGAATACGAGTTGTTTCAGGAACTCAAGCAACAAGGGAGCAGCAACTTGGCTACACATCGAAACGTTAGGTTGCGTGGGGGTGGGGGCAAATCTCGCCAAAGATCCAGACAATCCGATTCACGAGAGCAACCCAAATCATCCGTTCACGCCGACGAGCCAACCTCTCCCCATCGTCCGTCGCGGCTCGTGTTGCCGTCAACCGTGCTCGAGGGGGTCACCGATGGATTGGTGACTCTCGACCGCACTTGGTCTTATACATACGTCAACCGTGCCGCAGCCGCATTCTTCAAGACCACGCCGGAGGACATGGTGGGCAAGGTCATCTGGGAGAAGTTTCCTCGACTGCGGGACTCTCGGTTCTATGAGGAATTCACCCGGGCGATCGAGCAGCAGGTGTTCGTCAAGGTGCAGGATTTCTATGAGCCGCTCGGCCGGTGGTGCGAGTGTCGCTGCTACCCGACACAAGAGGGTCTGACCGTATTCTTCAGCGACACGACCGACAACAAAAAGGTCGAGGAAGCCATGCGGGAGAGTCGCCAGGTCCTGGAGATGGCCATCACAGGCTCTGAGCGCAAACTCGCGGAAGAGGCTTTCCTAAGGGCGAACGAAACCCTGGAACAGCGCGTCCAAGAGCGTACGGTGGCCCTGCAGAATACGAACGAGCAGCTCCAGGCGCAAAACGAGGAGCTACAGGCCCAGAGGGAAGAGTTGCAGACCCAGGCCGAGGAACTCCACGCCCAGGCGGAGGAACTGGCGACCGCCAACGAGGCCCTGACCGCCGGCGAGCGGAAGTACCGCGACCTGTTCGAGAACATGGTCGAGGAGGTGCAGTTCTGGCAGATCGTCCGCGACGAGGCCGGCGGCATCAAGACCTGGCGACTGGTGGACGCCAATCCCCCGACGCTCAAGACCTGGGGGCGGTCCTCGGTCGACGAGATCCGGGGCAAAACCACCGACGAAATCTTCGGCCCCGGCGCCACGGAACGCCACATGCCCGTCGTGCAGAAGATCATGACCGAAGGCGTTCCCCACTCCTTCGAGGACTACTTCCCCAACCTTGCCAAGCACTTCCGGTTCACCAGCGTCCCGCTTGGAGATTACTTCATCACCACCGGAGCGGACATCACCCAGCGAAAACAGTTGGAGGAGCAGTTGCAACGACTCAACGATCAATTGGAGGGAGAGGTCCAGACCCAGACGGAGGAACTGCGGGACACCATCGACCGCCTGCAGGACGAAGTGGTCCGACGCGTGCTGGCCGAGGGAAAACTCCGCAAGAGCGTCCAGATGCTCGAGGGCTTTTTCCAACACACGATCACGCCGTTGGTGTTCATGGACCGACGGCTCAACTTTGTGCGAGTCAATGACGCCTACGCCAAGGCCGACGGCAAAACCCCCGAGTTCTTCGAGGGCAAGAATCATTTCGCCTTGTACCCGAACGACGAGAACCGCATGATTTTCGAGGAGGTGGTGCGGACCGGGCAGCCCTATCGCGCGCATGCCAAGGCGTTCACCTATCCTGACAAGCCGGGACAGGTCACCTACTGGGATTGGCAGCTCACCCCTCTGCGCGACGACCGGGGCGAGGTCCAATACCTCGTGCTCAACCTCCAGGATGTCACGCGGCAACAAGCCACGCTTCGCGAGCTGGAGCATCGGGCCTTCCAACTCCAAAAACTCACGCTCGAACTTTCACAGGCTGAGGATCGCGAGCGAAGGCGAATGGCGGAAGTCCTGCACGACGGCCTGCAACAGCAACTCGCCGCGGCGAAGTTCCACCTGGGCTTGCTGAGCCGTCGGGCCAAGGCCGACGCGGCAATGCAGGAGATCGCCGGCCAACTCGACAAGATGCTGCGGGACGCAATCGAACAGTCGAGGAGCCTGTCTCATGAGCTGAGCCCCGCGGTTCTTTATCAAAGCGACTTGGGCGAGACATTCGAGTGGCTGGCCCGACAGGTGCAGGGCAAACACGGACTGGTCGTCCACACCGAGGTGCACGGCCGGGTGGATTCGCAGTCCGAGTCGGTCAAGGCGTTCCTCTTCCGCGCGGGTCAGGAGCTCCTGTTCAACGCGGTCAAACACGCGAAGGTCAAAGAAGCCCGGCTCCGCCTGCAGAGACGCAACGGGTCTCTCTGGCTCACGATAGGCGATCACGGACGAGGCTTCAACCCCAACGTGGTAGCGCGAGCCGCCGGCTTCGGACTCCTGAGCATCCGCGAACGCGTCGGACTGCTCGGCGGACGCATGAAGATCCGCAGCATTCCCAATAAAGGCAGCGTCTTTCTGATCAGCGTGCCGGATGCTTCCCTCCTGGAAGACAGAGAACAGAGAACCGAAGACGGAGGACCGAAGACGGAGAGAGTCGCGTCCCACCGTTCTCCATCATCCGTCGTCCGTCCCCAGGTTCTGCGGGTGCTGTTGGTGGACGATCACAAGGTGATGCGCGAGGGCCTGGCGGCGTTGATCGCCGAACAAACGGATATGGAGATCATCGGCCAGGCCGGCGACGGCCGCGAGGCGGTCGAGCTGGCCCGCCGGTTGCAGCCGGATGTGATCATCATGGATGTGGCGATGCCGGTGATGGCCGGCGATGAGGCGACACGATGGATCAAGACCGAGTTGCCCCCAACACGGATCATCGCCCTGTCCATGTTCGAAGAACCGGGCGTGCGGGAGAAGATGCTCGCCGCCGGAGCCGAGGCCTATCTGCCGAAAACCGGGCCGTCGGAGGGATTTCTGGCCGCGATTCGCGGATTGCATGGATAGGAATTCCGGACGATGCACGGGGTCCAGCCCCCCCATAGAAAGGGCCGCGAGACACCTCGCAGCCCGATTCGTATGCAGTCTGCACGA
>CALMMH010000300.1 GCA_937868145.1 uncultured Phycisphaerales bacterium | reverse complement strand
GCCGGGATCCGTTCCGAAAGTGAACGCGCCCCCGGCGACCATTTCGCCATCGAGGTAGAGCTTCCCGGTCGTGCCGCTGAACGCCGCGGCGATATGGACCCACTCCCCTGCGGGCATGATCGGTCCCACAACCTCGACATCCGTCCGCTGGAGCCGCAGGACGCCGGTCGTTATGTTGGCCTCGATCTGCCACATCATGTCGTTGACCGCCCAGGAATCCCTCTTGCCGATGAGGCCCTGATAGAACGTCGTCAGACCGTTCCACTTGGCCCAGAGCGAGAGGCTGAGCTGCCCGGAGGCGGCCGAAGGATTCCACGTTCCCAGGGTAACCCGCTGGGCGCCGTCGCCGCTGAACTCCAGGGCTTTGCCCGCCGGTCCGTCGATGAAGGCGGGAGCGCCGACCATCGTGCCGTCGTGGCCGTTGCCCGAACCGTCCAGCACGTCGTTCTCCAGAGCATAAAAAGCCTGGAGACCACTCGCGCCCGGGTCGCTCGATCCGAGTCGTCCGACGAGAATATCGTCGATGAAGACCCGGCCCTTGCCGGCGGCCTTCGGGCTCTTCCTGTCGCCGACGCCGACGACCAGCTTCTCGACCGCGGCGAGGTTGACACCCGCCGACTTGATGCTGCTCAGCGGAATCCGCCATTCGGTCCACTCTGCAACCAGGCTCGCCGCGGGATCCGGATGGGCGATGGTCGCCGTGTGGTTGGCGCTGTCCTGCACCATGACATAGAGGCCGTCGGCGTCGTTGCCCGGATGATCCACGCCGATTTCGGCCGTTTCCCAGGAGCCGGTCACGCCGCCTGTGGCGAGGATGTTGGAGAATTCGGCGGTGGAGACTTCGGAGGTGTTGTGGCTGGTCAGGCACAGTCCGATATAGACGGTGCCGGTCATCGTGATGTCCTTGCTCGATGCGGCGGCATCGGTTCCGACGCTCGACCAGGTCTTGCCGTCGGCCGAATGTTCGGCTTTGAACTTGCTCCCGGTGCGGGTGATCCGAACCCAGTACGGAGCGGCCACGCCCGTCTGGGCGACGTTGCCGGTCGTGTTCGCGGTGAAGGTGCGATACTGGAACGTGACGCCGTTGTCGGGGGTGATGCTGACCGAGGCGTTCGCCGCGCCGGCATCGAGGCTCTCGCGAATCATCACGCCGGCCTTGGTCCAACCATCCTGACGGACCAGGCTGTCCACTCTCGCGGTGATCGAGCCGTCGCCGTTGAGGCGTTTGTAGACATAGCGGAACTCATCGGCCACATCCCAGATGTCCGCGCCGGCGGCGCTCATCTTGATGCCGGCGGCGGTTTCCTCGAAGTTGACCGGATTGCCGCGGAACCAGACGATCAGATCGGTGACGCCCTGAGCGGTCCAGTTCTGCGCGTCGAATTCCCGCTCGGCTTCGCTGTAGTAGGGAGTCTCCGTGTTGTCATAGTCCATGGGCATCGACTGGTTGCCGCCATGGACGACTGCCCGCTCGGCGAACGGCGCCACGAGGTTGCCCACGGTGGAGCCGCTGGCCTCGGTGGTGAAGCCGTCGATCCAGCTGTTGTAGATGCGGTTGTCGTCGTCGTTGTAGCTCTCGAAATCATCGACGACGAAAGACTCTGCGGTCGAGAAACTCCAGATGTCGCCCTGGCGAACGGAAGGTTCGGCCGCTTCGTTGACCTCGTCCACTCTCCAATAATACGTCGTGCCGTATTCCAGGCCGTCGGTCTGATAGGTGTTCGTGGTCACCTCGCCGACGAGGGCGGTCCCGTCCGCAACGGCCTGCCTGTCGCTGCTGAGATAGACCTTGTGCGAGACGGCCTCGCGACCCGGCCGCCAGACCAGAACGGGCGCCAGGGACTGTTCGGCAGCGCCGTTGGCCGGCGAAGGCCCGCGGGCCACGACGGGAACGTACGTGAACCGGACCTCGCTCAGGCCGGTCTGCGGAACGAAGCCGCCCCAGTTGGTCTGGATCACGAATTTGAGGGCTTTCGCCTCCGCCCCACCCAAGCTGAACGCCACACCGGCGTAACCGTCCGTTCCAGGGGCTCGGGGCACTTCAACCGTGGCCATGTCGACCCAGTTCTCTCCGTCCGGAGACGCCTGGGCCAGGACGCCCTTGGCGCCGAAGCCGATGAAGCTCTCCACCTTCTGGTTCGAGTTCCACACCGTCACGTCGACCAGCTTGTAGATCCGATCGAAGGTGTACTGAATCCACGCCGGCAGCGTCTGATTGGCGCCGCTGAGCCACATGTCCGTATCCACGCTGGAGTGCAGGCCGTTGCTCAGGCCGGAGCCGTCGACCGTCTTGCCCGGTCCCATGTCTTTGGTGGACGAGCTTGCGGTAGCCGTCACGCCCGTGATCGTGTAGGCATACGGCTCGGCCGTGAAGCTCCAGACCTCGCCTTTATAGGTGGCTGGGGCCGACGGGGCGTTTACCTCATCGACACGCCAGTAATACGTCTTGCCGAATTCGAGCAGGCCCTCGGGATCGAAGGTCGTTTCGACCTGGCCCGCACTGACCAGCACGCCCACTGGATTGTCGAGCGTCGCATTGTTGACATCGTCGAAGTTGTCGCCGAGATAGACGTCGTGCGTCGCGGCGAACGGACCCGCTTCCCAGCCCAGAACCACTTCGCGCGCCACATCCGTCGCGCCGTCTTCCGGGCTCGGCTCCCCAGCCGCGTAGTTTTTCAGGAATGCAGGGGCAACGTAGTCGCCTTCGTAGAGTCTGATTCCATCGATCCAGAAATCGCCCGGGGCGAAACCAAAGTGGAACGTGGGGCTGCACGGCGTGGTGTCCGCGGTGAAGACCGCGGTCGTCGTGGTGTATTCGGCCCAGGTGTCCGTGACGGTAACGACGCTCTCGTTGTACGCCGTCCAGGGATCGACGCCGAGTTCCGGCTTCAGGCGAACCTGCAACGTGCCCGACTTGCACTTCATGAAACAAGAGAAGGTGTACTTCTTGCCCTTCTGCAAGGTGTGCGTGCCGTTGGTCATTCCCATGTCCCAGTTGTTGGCCCCTGCCGCCGCAACCTCGATGTGCAGACAGTACTTGCCCTCGATCGGGCCTTCGGGAACCGCCGCGCCGCCGCAGTCGGGCACGACCGTGGCGGTGACCGTGCCGTACGTGGCGTACGGACCAATGGCGCCGCTCTCGAAGCCGCCGTTGGTCAACATGTTGGTCACTTCCTGGGCGCGGCCCGCGCCGGACATCACCAGTCCGACCGACATAGCCGCCATCAGCCAAAACGCTCGCTGTCTCATGATGTTTGCTCCTTACCCTCGGTCGCCGCGCGACCTAACTCCAGAATGTCTCGGCCACACACCAAGACCGCACCGGACTTTACTGATCGCAGACCGTCCACGGACGATCTGACTATCGCATCAATCGGCTGTTCACCGGAACCACAGAGCGCACTTTGAGCGAGAAAAGAACCACATCCCTGGAAATCCCCCGCGCCCCGCAAGATCTGTCTG
>CALMMH010000299.1 GCA_937868145.1 uncultured Phycisphaerales bacterium | reverse complement strand
GTGTTCGTGAACTGCCCGGGCTGGGCGAACGCCGCCACAACCTTATCCACCGCGGCCTGCTGGTCCACGATGCGGTCGTCGCAGCTAAGGTACACGGTCGCAGCCCGATCCAGAGTCACGGTGTAAGTGACGTCCGTCTCGCCGGCGTTCTTGTCCGTGTTGAACATCAGCACGTAATCGGCGCCGGCCAACTCCGAAGACGTATTGGCCCACGGATAGGGACGATCCGAGAAAACCGTGGCCCCGTCCTGCAGACCGCCGGCGACGAACAGAGGCGTCGTGGCGCCGTCGAACGACGTGATGGGAGACGCGTCGGTTCTGGTGCCCGTCTGTCCGTTGGCCCGCGTGACAGCCGTGATCACCGGCGCCTTATCGGAAGCGACCACCGTGGGATACAGGCCGATGTCGTCGATATAGACGATGCCCTGGGCACCCGAGCCCTCGACGCCGACCGTCAGGCTGGCCACCTTGCTCAGATTCCCGCTGACCTTGGACAGATCGATGTTCCACGCGACCCACACGCCCTTGGCGATGTCGTCTGCTTCGCCGCTGTAGGCCACCTTGGCGCTGCCGATCTTCACGTATGGCTGGGCGTTTCCGGTGTTCTCGGCCGCGCCCCGGAAGTACAGCGTCAGGCTCTTGACCCCGTTGGCGGTCCAGTTCTGGGCCGTCTCGAAAGTCCGCGTGGCCTCGGAGAACGTGAAGCTCGTGTTGTCATACGCCAGGGGCATCGACTGCGTGCCGCCGTGGACGATCGTCTGCTCGGCGAACGGGGACTCGTCGTAGCCGACCTGCGAGCCGCTGGCTTCGGTGGTCAGACCGTCCTCCCAGGTGTCATAGATGCGGTTCTCGTCGTCGTCGTAGCTCTCGAAGTCCTCGACGACCAGGTTCCCCTGGGTGGTGAAGCTCCAAACCTCGCCTTGGTAAACGCTCGGGTCCTCGGCGTCGTTGGACTCATCGACTCGCCAGTAGTATGTCGTAGCGAGATCCATGATCGCCGGGCTGAAACCAGGAGCAGCCATGGTCTGCGAACCCGCCGTACCGTCGACCACCGCGTTCAAATCCTTACCGAAGTACACCGTGTGGGAGGCAGCCTGCCGCCCCGGACGCCAATTCAGCGTCGCGTCGATCGCCACACCGGTCGCGGCGGCGGCCGGCACGGCCTCGAAAGCCTGGACCGGGACGTAGAAGAACCGGACCTCGCTCAGACCGGCCTGGGGAAGACCGCTCCAGGTGGCGTCGATTGTGATCCGCACGTACTTGGCCAGCGTGCCGCTCAAATCCACGACTGTATTGTGGGCATAGGCGGCCGAACCCGTCGCCTGGGCGAACTCGGCCCCGTCGGCCACTTGCGTCCAGGAGTCGCCGTCGAGCGAGCACTCGATCGTGACGCTCTTGGCGCCGAAGCCGACGATCGCCTCGATCAACTGGTTGCTGTTCCAGACCCACAGTTCGTGCAACCGATAGACGTTGTCGAACTCGTACTGGATCCAGTTCGACATCTCGCCGGTGCTGAGCCACATCTCTTTGGGCTCCGCGGAGTGTTGATCCAGGTCGTCCAGTCCGGTTCCGTTGACCGTGTTCTCCGGTCCCATCTCCGCCTGAGCGCTGGAGGCACTGGCTGTCACGTTCTGAATCGGATAGGCGAAGGGCTCGACCGTGAACGACCAGGTCTCGCCCTTGGTCACCACGCTGTCGGCCGCGTTGACTTCATCGATCCGCCAGTAGTACGTCTGGCCGTACGTCAGAACGTTCGCCGGCTCGTAGGTCGCGTCGGTCTGTCCCTCGCCGACCAGGACGCCCAGCCCGTTGGACGCGGTGGCGTTGTTGACGTCGTCGAAGCTCGTGCCGAAGTACACGTTGTGGTTGCCGGCGCTGGCCGCCGGGGTCCAGCTCAGAGCGATGTCCCGGAGGACGTCCGTAGCTTCATCGTCGGGGACCGGGTCCGTCGCGGCGTTCTCCGGCAGGACCTGCGTAATGTCGATGAAGCAGATCTTGGCGTTCAGGCCGGTGGCCACCGGCTTGATCGACAGACGTCCGTCGATGACCTCCACGCCGCTCAACGTGTATTCGTCGAAGTTGTCCTGACCGTCCGGATCGGTGACCGTGATTCCCTCGACGTCGAGACTATTCGTCTGGTCCGTGTTGCTCGCGTCGCCGCAGACGAAGAACAGATCGTACTTGCCGACCGGCAGCTCGATCTCCCAGGTCTTGTCCGCGTTCTTCGAGAAGTGCACCAGCGTGTCGTATCGCTTGTCGGCATTGGCGCTGCGTTCACGGTCGTCGGCCGTGGCGTCGGCGCTCCAGCCATAGCTGTAACCGTTGCCGCGATCGGCAAACACCTGGCCGCAGTCCATGAGGTATCCCGCGGGGACCGCCGCCGTATCCAGTTGAAAGTTGATCTTGACGATGATCTGCGCCGCGCCGGCCGCACCGCCCATCAGACAGACGCCGATCAAGGAGAGCAGAACCAATGACTTGCGATACATAGTGTCCTCCATTCATTCCAGCAGAAAGACCCGTTCTGAACGATTCTGTTGAGGAAGCTTGGTGATCTGCGGTGTACGCGCGCACCCATGTCGTCTTGCGATTGGCACGTGGGCGTACTCGGAGTGCTGTCCAACTCTGCGTCGTTCCGGCGGTCCTCGCCACACTAGACCCATCACCGTCCTCCGAGCCCATCACACCACAGCGCCTGGGGGAAATGAAAACATGCAGGCAAACCACCTTAATTTATACCAGACCGGACCCCGGTCTCCAAAAAAAAATCTCCGAAATCCGAGTTTGACGTCTCTGTGTCCCGGAAGTCGACATTTTGCCCCTAGAAAACAGGGCCCGCGTCGTGTGACGCGGGCCCTTGAAAACCACTCCATCTGTGCAGAACGGAGATCCGTTCTCCCGGCGAGGTCACTGCCCGGCGGCGCGGCCGTAGCCGACATCGTCGATGTAGAGGATGCCGGTCCCGCCCACGGTCGGACTGGTCCGGTTGCCGACGCCGATCACGATCGAGTCGACCGCCGTCATCTTCACGCCGGCCGAAGTGAAATCGCTCAGCGGAACCTGCCACTCCTGCCAACCCGAACGGCCGGTCGCAGACGCATCCGGATTGACCACGGTCTTGCTCTTGCCCGAGCTGTCCTTGACCGTCAGGTAGATCGGCTCGGGCGAGTTGCCCTCCGGCTGCTCGGCGCCGATCGCGGCGATCTGCCAATCGCCGGTCACCGCGCCGGTCGTCTGGACGTCGGAGAACTCCGCGCTGGTCACGATCGCGGCGTCATGGCTGCAAACCGCCAGACCGATCAGGACCGCACCGGTCATCGGGATCGTCTGGGCCTCGCCCAACTGGGTCCAGGCGGCCCCATCGGGGGAAATGAAGGCGGAATACTTGTCGCCCGTGCGATCGACCTTCACCCAGTACGGCGCCGCCACGGCGGTCGGGGCGTCGTTGTTGGAGGACTCGCCGCC
>CALMMH010000298.1 GCA_937868145.1 uncultured Phycisphaerales bacterium | reverse complement strand
TCGCCTGGTCCTGAGCCGGCTCCACCTGTTCGCGGTAATCTCCGCGCTGCCGCAGCTCGAACGCCTTGCCCAGCCAAAGGCCGAGGGACTTGTCAAAGACTCCGCCTTTGATGAAACGGCGGTTGAAGTAGCTCAGGACGCCGCTGTGCTTGGAAGACGAGAATTCTTCGTAGACGAGCAAAGCCAGGACCGCATAGAACATGGCGTAGTACGCGCGATTGACAACGGAGCGAGCGCTCTTGCCACCGGTCAGGAGAAACCGGGCCTCGTCCAGGCTTTCCTCGGCCTGTCGCACTCGATACCGCGCCAACTCCTTCTGTTTCTCCCAGCCTGTCAAACCGGCACCCCCTCCGCCAGAATTCGCTTGTAGAGCGGCGATTCTCCGAGCGGCCCTTCTTCCAGTTCCCGTCGGCCGAAGATCACCACCGAGATCAAGCAGTCGTGGGCCAAGTTGATCTCGTATACCGCTTCATCGATGGCTGCCTCGATCTGGGGCGTGTAGTCTTCCAGCACAACCATGACGTCGATATCGGAGTCCGGCGTATCGTCTCCTCGGGCCTTGGAGCCGTACACGACCACGGAAGTCGCACCGCACCGCTCTTGCAGAACCCGCTTCAACTCGTCCAGAGCCGTCTTCTCTTCCAACCTCATAAGTTCACCTGTCTTCGCCTGGAACACCGCCTAACGTGCGTCGCGTTCGGTTGCCCGAGGGTTCTTTTATCTTCATCCAAATGATACCGGTCGGATTCCCATCCGTCAATGACTTGGCCGGACGCACGAGGGATGCAGTTGCGAGTACCGCCGTCAGGCGGGTAGAACTCCTCTTGTCCGTATCATCGAAGGCTAAGAGCAAAGTCCGACCCGCGTAAACGCGGTACTCCGAACGCGCGGGCTACTGCTCGACAGGGATCTTCAGTTCGGCCAGCGTCTTTCGCAGCCAGGCGAGGGACTTCTCGATCATGGGGCCTCCCTGGCCTTCGCATTCCATGCTCAGGACGCCTTTGTAGTTGTGGTCGCGGAGCATCGCGATGCACTTGCGGATGTTGTCGGCGTTGACGCCGTCGCCGATGGCGCATTGGCTGACTGCGATGCCCGTCTGATTGCCCCGGACTGCGGCGGCGAGCGACTCCGAGACGTCTTTGATGTGGACGTGGCTTACCTTGTCGATGAAGCGTTTCAGGAACGCGACCGGGTCCTGGCCGGCAATGAAGGTGTTGCCTGTGTCCATGTTCATGCGGAGGTATTTGCTGTTACAGAAGTCGAGCATCCGCGACATCATGTCCGGCTTGGTCGTGAAGTAGCCGTGCGGCTCGATGTTCACGATGATCTCGTGGGCCTCGGCGACCTCGATGATTTGGCCGTAGCTGCGTTTCATCAGCTCCATGGCCTCCTCGTCGGTGAGGCCCTCGGGCTGGTGCATGCCGTCGGTGGTGTCCACGTTCGGGCAGCCGATCAGGTGCGCCCACTGGATCGACTTCATCACGTAGGGCACGCCGCGGATCGGGCCGTCCTTGCCCGAGAGGGGGTAGGCTGCGTCCACTTGGGAGAAGCCCGATACGCCGTAGGAAGCCATCTTTCGTCGGAGCAGCATCGGGTCTTCGTAGAGGGCCACGTGCGGCTGATAGCCCAGGCCGTGAATCCAGCTCACGCCGTCGATCAGGCCGCACTCGATGTAGTGCACGTCGTTGGCCTGGGCCCATTGCAGGCACTTCTCGAAGCTGAAGTAGGAACTGTTGAACGCGTCGGTATGGAATCCAATCTTCATCGCTCGATCCTCATCATGGCCCATGAATGTCCCGATCCCGTCCGGCCCGGCTTCGGAACCCAGCCGATTCCGACCGGCCGGATCGGGTCTCAGGCTACCACAACGTCCGTCACGCGGCAACAGTCCGCCCGCGAATCATCCCGATGTGTGCGACACCATTTCGTGGGGCGAAGATCCTTGGTGTGCCAACGTCCGGGTGGCAGCCTCAAGGCCGAAGGCCTTGGGGATGGCTCTTACGCAGCGAGAGAAGACCATCGCCAAGCTTCGCTTGACGCTGCCACCCAGCCGCGAGCCGCAACGGTCTGTTGCAGATCGTGGGATGGGCTAATAACTCAACTGCTGCATGTCGTTGATCATTTCCAGGGCGATCTGAGCGCCGGAGGCGAGCCGGGGGAGGTTGCGGGCCTGGATCGCGGCCTGTTGCTCGACGATCAGTTGGTCGAATCCCTGGGCTACGACGTCGCCGGCGCGGATCAGGACGGCCGTTCTCGCACGGCCCCAGGCGCCGCGAACGTTGTCCAGACTCGTGGACGCCGCGGCCAAATCGCCTTCGGTGGCCTGGATCATGATCCACTTCTCGTGCACCGCCAATCGGTGGAGGGCGGAGGGCCTGTCGGGGTTGTAGAACCCGATCAGTTCCGTGGCGGCGCCGCTCACCCGGCCGGCGGCTCGAATGGTTCCCGGGACGTCCTTGGCGGCGGCGCCGTATTTCAGACTCGCCACGGCGGCGTCCAGGTCGCCGTAGAGCATGCCCGTCGGAAACCCGCGAGGTTCGGACGCGGCCGTGATGGTGGGGCATTTGTAGTCCGTCCACCGGTTGTCGATCTCTTTGATGTACGCGTACACGCGAGGCCAATCCTCGGCCGGAACCGCCAGGATGATGCCCTCGGCCCGCTCGCTGATCGTTTGGAGAGCGGGAACCGTGACGCCCCGTATCGGCGCGGTGTTTTGCCGCGATTTCGCGCACGAGGTCGGCAGACACAACAACACGCACAACAACAGGGCCGTCGCCCGCGGCCGTCCCGGCGTCCGGGCGGTTCTTCCGGGAGCGACTGTTGCCTCAGAACTTGCGTCGATTTCAGTCCATTCCATTTGGCTCACCCTGGCAACATCCGGGAAAACCGCCGTCCCGCGGGGCGAAGGCCACAGGCCGGCAGTCGCATTCGTTCTGCACACGGTAGAGTACGGAGGCTGTCGTCATCGCAGAATAGGAAAGCTCCCAATCCCGCCTTACGAAATGGCTGCAAGCTCGTGTGGAAGCCGGTTCCTACGGAAGGGGGGAGGTTGGGGCCGGAACAAAGAACGATAGGAGGAAAACGCTTATTGAACAGACGCCGGAGGGGCTCCAGGATCTTTGGCTGACCGGAACCCTCCCCCGGCGTTCATGCCGGCCCAAAATCTCTTCTCTATAGCCCTCTTGCACGAGGGGTTTTCCTTGGTATAATGGGTTGTTGTGTGATATGGGCCGCCTGAGTCCCTGGTGTCGCGACGGAGCGAGTGGTGTCTTGGCGGTGGCAAACGAAACGACGGTCCATTCGGGAACCTGGCATGTGTGGCGGTCAGGGTATAGATCGGTTGCGGGGCGATGGGTGCATGTCACCATGCATGACGAGGGTTCTCCATCCACGCAGGCCAGGCTGGGTTTGGGAAGGAGGTGTTCGGCAAGTCCCCAAAACACATCGGGCGCGCGAGCGGGCGGGATGTAGCGCTCGTGACGCCAGATCCCTATGATTTCTGGAAGACGGTCGCCAGGTATGCGTTTCAACGCTGTCGGGGGGGCAGCCAATCGAAATTTGTCAGAAGGAGGTTGATCATGTGTAAAAAATTCTCTTGCGGGATTGCATGGGTTCTGGTCCTGGCTCTGGCCGGCGGAGCGTGGGCCGACCTGGTCGGGCACTGGAAACTCGACGAAGGTTCTGGAACCACGGCGCGCGACGCCAGCGGGAACGGAAATGACGGTGCGCTCACAGACGGGCCTGTGTGGGTGGAAGGTCAGATCGGCAGCGCCCTCCAATTTAGCGGCGCCAACTATGTGAACTGCGGGGACGCGGCGAATCTGGCGTTCACGGGGCCGTTCAGCATTGCCTGCTGGGTGAATCCGGCCGACCTTTCCGGCGACCGCGCCTTCGTGGCACGCGCCGCTGCGGGCGTGGGCTATGCTTTCAAGACCAGCAGCACGCATTTGCGCATAACGACGCCCGGCGTGCTGGATCACGACGGCGCCAACTCGATCCTGCAGTTGAACACCTGGCAGCACGTGGCGGTCACCTTCTCGCCCGGCCAGGCAGGGGGCTGCGTGTTCTACATCAATGGCGTTGCGACAGACACGCTGACCGCCAGCGCTCTGACCGCCGGCGCCGGGCCTTTTGAGATCGGCCACAACTTCTGGGGACAGTGGTGCCTCGGCATGATGGACGATATCCAGGTGTACAACCATGTCCTGACGGTGGCCGAGGTGGCCGACGCCATGAAGGGCGTGGAACCGGCGCTGGCCGTCGATCCCAGCCCGGAAGATGAGGCGACGGATGTGCCCGACTACACGATGCTGGCCTGGACGCCCGGCGAGTTCGCGGCCACGCACGATGTCTATCTGGGCACGGTGTTCGACGACGTCAACGACGCCAGCCGAGCCGATCCGAGGAACGTGCTGGTCAGCCAGGATCAGGCGGACGCCGCGTTCGACGCGGACGGTCTGCTGGAATATGGCAAGACCTATTACTGGAGAATCGACGAAGTCAATGCGGCCCCCGACAAGACGGTCTTCAAGGGCGGTGTCTGGTCCTTCACGGTCGAGCCGTTCGCCTATCCGCTGACAAGCGTGACTGCGACGGCCTCCACGTTCCAGCCCGGCATGGGGCCTGAGAACACGGTCAACAATTCCGGGCTCAATGCCGACGATCAGCACGGCGTCAATCTGACGACCATGTGGATGACCACCGGCAACCTGCCGGCCTGGATCCAGTACGAGTTCGACAAGGTCTACAAGCTGGACAAGATGCTGGTTTGGAACTCCAACCAGGCGATCGAGACCTTCCTCGGCTTCGGAGCCAAGAGCGTCACGATCGAGTACTCCGCGGATGGCGAGACGTGGACGACGCTGGAAGGGGCTTCGGAATTCGCGAAGGCCAGCGGAACGGCGACCTACACTGCGAACACGACGGTCGATTTCGGCGGTGCGATGGCCCAGTTCGTCAAGATCACGATCAACGCCAACTGGGGCGGCGTCGCCCCGCAGACGGGCCTGAGCGAGGTCCGATTCCTCGCCGTCCCCGTGCGGGCCTTTGAGCCGAATCCCGCCGTGGCAACGACAGGCGTGAGCGTCGAGGCCGAACTGAGCTGGCGGCCCGGCCGCGAGGCGACCTCCCACACCGTCTACATCGGCGCCGACAGCAACGCGGT
>CALMMH010000297.1 GCA_937868145.1 uncultured Phycisphaerales bacterium | reverse complement strand
TCGCCGAGCACGCGCAGGAACCGTTCGCGGTCGGCGTCGTCATGAAAGATCGCCCATCGCTTGTTACCCCGGGCCGTCACGTGATAGACGGCCCCTTCGTACTCGATCCGCTGCGCCCTCGCCATGTCATGATCGTATCCGCCCGTCCCGCGCAACGCAAATGGAATCCATGCGTTCGCCGCGTTCTGCTGCTCGCTACCGGCACAATAACGCCTTAAAGCGTAAACGAAGGGCTAACCCTGGGTCGCGTGGGCGGGACGCCGCGTGGATGCGTAGAAGCGTGGATGCGGCAAAGAAACCCGCATCTGGCCGCCGTCGACCCCGGACCCTCGTAGGGGCGACGCATGCGTCGTCCTGCCACGCGAGTGAAATGTGTACGGGCTGTTGCCCGTCCGGATGTAACCCCGCTCTCCCCCCCCCTTCCCCCGGGGCGTCAAGTGCATAATTCCTAATTCGCGATGTGACCCATTTCTCCCCATGTGACCCATTTCTCCCCCATTATTCCCCTGGCCAGCCGGCCGCTTTGTCTTGACAATTCGACGGATTTCGGGCACTATGCCACGCGTACACCTACGACAAGGTGAACAATCGGGTGGAGTGCAAGGATGACACCGTGCCGCACGATCGAATCCGGTCGGCGCATCAACCGCGAAAACCGGTCGAAATCTTGATTGATAGTTGAGGCCATGAGTAAGACATCAGCCGACGCCATAGCATCCGAAACAATCGATGTCCCTAAAGAAGCGGCGGGAGATCTTGCGGCTGCAGCGTTGACGCCGATCGCCGAGTTGCCCCCGGAGGAAAAGCTTCGTCACCCGGTGGTCAAGCTTTCGCTCTATCACCGCATCTATGACTGGCTCGACGTGCACATCAGTCGTCTTTCGGTGCGCAACAACTTCTGGCACCGCGTCTGCTCGTTCTTGTTCTTGCCCCTCTCCTATGCGAGCGGCATTTACTTCAGGCGAGTCGACGGCGACAACTACGTCGCCCTCTTGCCTTTTCGGCGATTCAACAGGAACTGGTACAACGCCATGGGCGGCGCGGCGCTTCTGGCCAACTCCGAGGTGGCGGGCGGTTCGTATCTGTTCCGCGCCTGCGGAGCCGGCTACACCGTGGTGTGCAAGCATCTCGACTACCGCTTCTTGCGGCCGTGCCTCGACACGGCCATCTACCACATGAAGCCTCGCGAGGACATCAAAGAGCAACTCGCGCACGGCAAGGAATTCAATCTCACCCTCGACATCGAAGTCGTGCAGCAGGGTGAGCATGACCGGCGCGTTGGCAGGTGCGTCGCCACGTTTCATGTGACGCCCAAGAGCCACGTCAAGGCCAAAGGCCGATAAGAGAGACATGCCGGGAGAGACCCGTAGAGAAACGCCGACGGCTGCGGTGCTCGGGTGGGCCGCTTATCTCGCCTGCTCGTGGACCTGGTGCATCGGCCTGTTCTTGCCCGTGTTGCTGGTGCGCGAGCTTGGTACTCTGGGCTTTGTCATCTTCGCCGTGCCCAACGTCGTCGGCGCCGCGATGATGGGAACGATTCTGCCCTCGGCGGGCGTCAGCTCGCAGGTTGTGCAGCGTCATCGTCCTGCGCTCGTCGCGTTCTCCGCCGTCACCGTGGCCTTTCACCTCTTCTTCGCCGCCTGGATGATGCCGCGCCTGATCGGCCCTATGGGCCCATGGATCGTTCTGGCCCTCGTCGCCGTGTTCACAGGCATCGCCTTGCGCCGTCGCGACCGCAGCGATCTGGTCGCCGCCGTTGTCGTCCTCGCCATCACTGCCGGCATCGCTCTGTTCGCCCTGCGGAACGGGCTCGATTTCTCGTGGGCGCCGTCGCGGGACCCCATCGCCGTCGCCGCGTTGGCTCCGGTCTGCGCGTTTGGTTTTTTCCTCTGCCCGTATCTCGATCTGACTTTTCACCGCGCTCGCCGGCGCACGTCGCCTGCAGCCGGTCGAGTCGCCTTCGGCGTCGGCTTTGGCGTGCTCTTCCTGGCCGTGATCCTGCTGTCGTACGGTTATGCTCGACCTTTGGCCGTCGCTGTCGACGGCCAGGCCCCCCGCGGACTGGTCAAGGCTTTTGCCTTGCCGCTCGGCCTCTATATGGCGATGCAGATTGCCTACACCGTGGCGCTCCACCTCGTCGAGGTGATCCCCGAGGCCAAGGCCCTCGGCGGCAGGTATTCGACGCTCATCGCCCTCGTCATCGCCGGCGGCGCCGCCGCCTTGGGATTCGTGGGCGACCGGGGATCGCTCTGGTATGGCCTTGACGTCGGCGAGGTGATCTACCGTTGTTTCATGGGGTTTTTCGGCCTGTGTTTCCCGGCCTACGTGTGGTTGTGCATGTTGCGCCGCTCACCGTCGCGGCGCGCGCTGCGAATATGCGCTGTAGCCGTTGTCGCCGCGCTGCCGCTGTTCTTCGCGGGCTTTGTTGCCGGGCGGATGGTTCTGCTCGTGCCTGGCGTTGCCATCGTGCTGCTGGCCAGGCTCGCGGAATAACGTGGACAGCCGCCCCGTGTCGCCTCTCACACGCCACTCGCCACCGACACAAAGACGCCTTAAGGCGCAAACGAAAGACGGACTCCCGATATCCCGGCCTCGTCCGCCTCTCTTGCCCTGTGGCGTCGCTATTCCTTTGAAATCCGCTGTCTCTCGCTGTACGATGCCTGTGGTGAAATTACGACATGCGGCTTTTTCTGAAACGTTTTGTGCGGCCATGAAGGGATCCTCCGAATATGTTCTCAAGACGCGAGTTTCTGGCGATCAGCGCCGCTATGGGCGCTTCGGCATTCCTGAAGCCGACTTCGGCGCTGGCCGCACAGGGCACTCGGCGTTTTCATTGCTGCCTGGCTTCCAAGGTCATTGCCCAACGTCCTGAATTGCTCGATCTCGTACGAGAGGCCGGCGTGACGGAGATCTGGCTGGCGTCGTATTTCTTCGGGCACTGGTATGAGAAGCCGGAAGACCTCACACCGGTAATCGCCATGGTGGAGGCGAAAGGGCTGGGCTGGAATATCATCAACGTGCCGCTGGGCCATCCGGGCGACGCGCTGGGCGACGCCACCGGTGCGACGCCGCTTGCACCGCCGACGCGTTGGCGGATGGCGGAGAGACCCGACGGCACACAGTACTCCGGCACTTCGCTGCACCCTCCCGCCACGCAGGAGAATGTCGATGCCATTGGACGGATTCAAGCTCTGAAGCCAGCGACGATCTTCCTCGACGACGATTTCCGCCTCGCGCAAGGGCCGGGCGTGATCGGGGGCTGTTTCTGCGATTGGCACAAGAAACAGTTTCTGGAGAAACATGGTTTTTCGGAATCCCATTGGGAAGGACTGCTGGCGGATGTGAACGCGAGGAACTTCTCCCCGATCCTGCGCAACTGGGTGGACCACACGTGCGACCAATTGACCGCGTGCTTCAAGGCACAGCAAGCTGCTGCGCCGGAGGCGGCCCTGGGGAACATGGTCATGTATCTGGGCGCGGAGAAAGCGGGAATTCGCCTGGCGGATTATGCGGATGTGCCCTTCCGGGTGGGCGAGATGATGTTCCACGACGGGGACTTCGGACGTCTGTCCGGCAAGACCGGAGAACTCTTCAGTTGCCTCTTTCATCGTCGCTATGCAAAACCCGATCTGGCCTACAGCGAAACGACGGCTTTCCCCGCCGGCCAACTCTCCGCGAAGAACATGGCCGCGAAGCTGGCGGTCTCGACGATCTGCGACGTGCGGAATACGATGTACATGTCCGGGATGACTCCCTTCCCCCAGACCCACTGGGAAACGCTCGGCCCCGCGATGAGAAAACAGGCCGCTTTCCACGAGGCGATCAAAGGCCACACGCCGCAAGGACCGTTCAAACACTACTGGGGCGAAGCCTCACGCTACGTCGGGAACGACAACCCCTTCAGCATC
This sequence comes from uncultured Phycisphaerales bacterium, assembly GCA_937868145.1. Classification (GTDB taxonomy): domain Bacteria; phylum Planctomycetota; class Phycisphaerae; order Sedimentisphaerales; family Anaerobacaceae; genus PLanc-01. The sequence goes on along the minus strand of CALMMH010000297.1, from coordinate 1,255 downwards.
TTCCTGGCAAGCGGCATTCCTTTCGAGGTCGTCGACACGCTTTCCCCGAATGGCTGGACGTTCCTTTCGGATCAGGATGCGCGCTATTGCGAGGCGAAAGGACACTGCTTCTGTCGTACGGGGCTGAAGGATGTTCCGAAGTCCATTCGCGCGATCCCGGACACCTTGGACGCCCTGTGGAAAGTGAAGGCGGAACTGGTGGCCGGCGGTTTGAACGTCCCCTACGTAATCGACGACAAACCCGTTGTGTGTGTCTGGTATCCCACCGCCAGAAGGGTCTTCCTGTGGAATCTTGCAGAAACCAAAGAGGATGTCCAGTTGCAGGTCCAAGACAAGAAGATTCCCCTCAGCATTGGGGGCTTGGATTCAGTTTTGGTATCCGTGTGATGGCGCCACGACTGTTACCTCGGGGGCGCTCGATCATGGTGTATCCCCGCAGTCTCTATTAGCGCCCGGTTTGCTCACGTGTGAATGTGACACTCACTTCGAGCGTGCCCTGCGTGGTCTCTCTCCGAATGGCGATCCGGTTGTGTTTCTCGCCTTCGGCCAGGTCCAGTCGATCGACGCGGACGACGCAGTCCGGCGGCGCCGACAGGGAGACAACACCCCTGTCGCCACGGATTACGATGGTTCCACCGGCCGTCTCCACGGGCAGCTTCGTCTGCCAATAGAACTCGACTCCGGTCCCTTTGGCAAGCTCGTATTCATCGCGGATCACCAGCACGTCCGGCGAGGGCGAATCCCAACGACGCGTCCACTTCCTGTAGTAGCCTTCCCAGCCCGGCGTCGCGTCGATGCTCGCGTGGAAGGTCCGTTCGTCGCCCTGCCCGGCGGGTTTCACGTCGAAAGGCAGCGGATTCTGCGGACAGGCCCGTTCGGACAGCCCGACCGGAACGAGCATGTTGTGACGCTGGGCGTGCTTGTACACCGCGTGGATCGGGTCTTCGTAATCGCAGATGCCCAGATCCATCGCGAACGCCTGGCCCGCGTATTCGAGCACGAAGCTCCCCTTGTCCTCGTGCGTATGGCCGGCGCCGGCCTTGTTGCCCATGACGAAGATCTTGACCTCGTCGTCGCCGAACCGGCGCGTCGAAGCGAGATAACCCGTGTTGGGCAAGGAAATGAAGGCCGGCAACGCCGGAGCCGGCGGGTCCACAGGCGGCTTGCCCTCGCGAACGAGCTGTTTGCTGCGAATCGTCGCCCAATAGCTCTGCGGAACCAGTTCCATCAGGACGCTCAAACTGTCGCCACGGAA
>CALMMH010000296.1 GCA_937868145.1 uncultured Phycisphaerales bacterium | reverse complement strand
CCCCCTTCAGCACGGAGACCGCCCGCCGGCTGGAGCAGCTGCGCTTCGCGCTGCGCTTCCCGGTCGAGTCCGACGTGCAGGTGACCTACCGCAATCCCGGCGCCGCGCCGGCAACCGTCACGCTGGTCGCCGCGCCGGAGTTCGACAGCTTCGATTTCACCGATCCGTTCAGCACCACGACCGGGTTCGAGCTGCCGGTCGAGTATCAGGTCCTCGACAACGGTTACGGGTATGTCTCGATCTACAGCTTCTTCGACAACCAGATCCTGACCGTCCAACTCTGGGAGCGCATGATCCAGGCGTTCAACGAGAGCGACGTCCCCGGTCTGGTCATCGACATGCGCACCAACGGCGGTGGCAGCGGCTTCTTGGCCGACCAGATGGCCGCTTACTTCTTCGAAGACGAACTGACCCTGGGGAACACGGCTTACTACGACGACAGCATCGGCGATTTTTACCTCGATCTCGGCGACGACAAGCGGATCTGGTTCAGCCAGAAGCCTGTGGCTCCACTGCCGACGACGATGTCGCGGTGGTCACAGACGGGACGGACAAGATGGTTGCAGGGACACACGCCCAAGCTGAACGACCTCTTCACCAGCGTGGCCAACAAGTTCCTGGATCTGTTGGAGTTCCCCGTCGAGGATGCACTCGGGACGGCGTACACGCTGGCGCTCTGGACCATGCTCAGCTATGTCTATCCGATCTGGGGCGCGGTGCCGTACCTGTCGGTCGGCGGGTCGCTCAGCAGTGGGAAGAGTCGGCTGCTGGAAGTGTTGGGGCTCCTGGTCTGCAATCCGATTCACTCCTCCAATCTCACGGCCCCGAGCCTGTTTCGCACACTGCACACTCAGGGCGGCACGGTCCTGTTCGACGAAGCCGAGCGGTTGAACGACAGGACGCCCGACGCCGGCGAGATCCGCAGTATCCTGCTGACCGGGTACAAACGGGGTGGCCAGGCCACACGACTGGAGAAGGTGGGCGATGGCTTTCAGTCCATGTCCTTCGAAGTGTACGGGCCAAAGGCCATCGCTGGGATCGCCAGCATGCCGGCGGCCCTGGCATCCCGGTGCATCCGGATCATGATGTTCCGAGCGGGAAAGAACTCACCCGTTCCCAGACGCCGGATAGACCCCTTGGCATCCGCTTGGAGGGACCTACGCGATGATCTGCATTGCATGGCGCTGACCTGCGGGGCCCGCTTGACCGCGATGGCTGGATGGCAGCCCGGCTGCGAACGCCTCAACGGTCGTAATCTCGAACTGTGGCTACCGATTCTGGCAATAGCCACCCTCATCGAGGACGCTGGCATGAAAGGGCTTGTGGCGGAAGTGGAACAACACGCGATCAAGTCCATGGAATCCGCCCATGAGGACGCGATCCCGGAACTGGATGAGGTTCTACTCCGCTCCCTCCGGCGGATGCTGGAAGATAAACCTTGGGGCATCACGCCCGGCGCGTTGTTGGAGGCCGTCATTGCCGAGGAGCCGTCGCTGTGTCCACGGCACACGCCGCGAGGCATCAGCACCATTCTCACCCGGTACGGCATCAAGACCGGAAGAACGGGCGGCAAGAGATTGTTCCGCGTGGACAACCGCCAGTGGAAAGCCATCGAGGCCTCATACGGAGTCGATCTGACGGCCGATGGATCGGAGGAAGCGAACGGCAGCAAATGACACGCATGGGCATCGGCCATGTGCCCGTTGTGCCGGTTGTGCCTGTTCGTAGCAATGATAACCAAGACATTCGAATACGGAGATTGAACAAACATGTTTGCATACCAGAAACCGAAGGACATCGACCCGTTGTTGTTGTCGCCCCAGCAGGCGAGCCGGGCCTTGGCGATCAGCGAGAGAACGCTGTGGGCCTTGACGAAGGCCGGCACCGTCCCCCATATCCGGATCGGCAAATTGGTCCGGTACTCCGTGGACGGGCTCCGGAAGTACATCGAGCAGGTGGCGGAAGAAAAGTGCGAAGATCCCCGCAATAATGCTTGACATATCACAAAGTATCGCTATAACATGGACGGTATGATAATGGAGACCATCAGGCAGGCAATAGAGAATTGCGGCAAGAGCCGGTATCGAATCTACAAGGACACAGGGATCGATCAAGCCGTTCTATGCAAGATTGCGGCCGGGGGGACGTGCAGCATGGAGACGGCGGACGAGCTGTGCAAGTACCTGGGCCTGAAGTTGAAACCCTGTGGCAAGAAAGAGAGGCAGTGATGGCGAGTGTGGCGAAAGACGGCAAGTCCAAACGTGTCCAGTTCATCGACCCGGAAAGTGGGTGCCGGCGTGGGATCAGCCTGCCCCGGTGCTCCGCAAGGGATGCCGAGACGATCGCCGGACACGTCGAGGAACTCATTTCGGCCAAGATCCGGGGTCGTGCCGCCAGCCCGGCGACGGCGGCATGGTTGACCGACATTGGCAACACGCTCTATGAGCGGATCGTCAAGATCGGTCTGGTCGAGCCCCGGCACAAGGCCCCGACTACGACCCTGGGGCAGTTCACCAGCGACTATATCGATTCCCGGCGGTCCGACGCCAAGCCCCGGACGATCATCAACCTGAGCGTGAGCCGTCGGGAGTTGGTCCGGTTCTTCGGGGAAGATCGGGCCATGGGGGAGATCACGAGTGGCCACGCCATTGAGTTCCGTTCGGCCATGCTGGGCCGGGGATTGGCCGATAATACGGTCCGCCGACACTTGGGCCGGGCGCGGCAGTTCTTTGCGGCAGCCATCGACAAGGGGCTCATCCAGAAGAACCCGTTCTTCCATAAGCAAATCAAGGTTGCCGTCCGTGGCAATCCCGAGCGACGCCACTTCATCTCCCGCGAGGTGATCGACCGCGTCTTGGCCGTGTGCGAGGACGATCCCCAATGGCAGACGATCATTGGCTTGGGGAGGTATGCCGGATTGCGGACCCCGAGCGAGACGTTGGCCTTGAAATGGTCCGACATCGACTGGGCGAACAACCTGATTACCGTTCACTGCCCGAAGCTGGAGCGGCTTGAGCGGCATGCCACGCGGACGATTCCTCTCTTTGCCGAGTTGCAGCCGATTCTCCTGCGAGCCCATGCAGAGAGCCCGGAAGGGAACGATTTCGTCATCCATGGCAGGCTTCGGAAGGGGTGTGGGAACTGGCGGACCCAGTTCGAGCGGCTTATCCGGCGGTCCGGGCAGGAGCCGTGGGGCTGCCCATTCCAGAACTTGCGGAGCAGCCGGGAAGTCGAGTTGAGCGAGGTCTTCCCGTGGTTCACGGTCTGCACATGGATGGGGCACAGCCGAGAGGTTGCCGCGGAGCACTACATGTCCGTTCCGGCTGAGCATATCGCCCGGGCGGTCGCAGGCGTAATCGCGCCTTCACAAATCCGTGCAGAATCCGTGCAGTCAGTGCACGCAGAACCCTGCAAGACATCGCAGGACCAGAGGAGCGAAGACGACAAAACCGCGTTTTGCGGCCAAAAAACAAGAGGGTGCGATACCTTGCGAACACAAGATATCGCACCCTATACCCCCAAGGGGAGTCGAACCCCTGTCTCCAGGATGAGAACCTGATATCCTAGGCCACTAGACGATGGGGGCCACTATCCGTATTCCTCGCCGGCATCGCACGTCGGCGCCCGCGGCACCGCCGCAGACGAACGCCCTACGCCGCTCAGAATACGCGTCCATAGCGGCGGGTGGATTCGAACCACCGACCCTGGGCTTATGAATCCCATGCTCTAACCAACTGAGCTACACCGCCGATACTTTTTAAGCCTTGCTATCATATCACCGCCGCCAGATCTGTCAACCCCGATTTCCAGAATCCTTGCCGGATTCTCACCCCATCTCCATCCTGCCCGATGAAAAACTACTATTTTGGGTTCATCTCTTGTTTTCTTTACGGGGGCGGGTGCAAAATGCTATTATTGATGAGAGTTCTGCACCTTTGAGATTGCACCTTCGGCGACGGGATATTGAAATTGGCGGTGGCGGATTCCGTTTGGGGGTCCGCCGGAACAGAGGAGTCCTTCCGGGAGAAAGGACCAAAGCGATGGGCCGT
>CALMMH010000295.1 GCA_937868145.1 uncultured Phycisphaerales bacterium | reverse complement strand
CGGCCCTGTGGCTCATCGGCTTCTATGGGGAGTCGCCATACATCAAAGGCCTGCTGGACAAAATCGGCGTCCAAGGCGACTTCATGCACATGGGCGACTACAAGTCCGCTGCGGAGATGTTCACTCGCACCGGCCCCAGCGAGCCGGCCGAGCAGAACCTCAACTGGCTCTACGACAGTTGGTATGATTCGCTCGTCGGCATGATCGCCAAGTCGCGAGGCAAGACGCCCGAGCAGGTCCGAGAGATTCTCGATCACGGTCCGTACATGGCCGAGCAGGCGGTGAAGATGGGCCTGATCGACGCGGTCGAAACGCGGGACGAATTCATCGCCCGCATGAAACGCGACGTCGAAGGTCCCGTGAAAATCGACAATCGCTACGGTCAGAAGTCCGGCCCGGAGATCAACTTCGCCAATCCGCTGGCGGTCTTCTCCGTCCTCTCGGAGTTGTTCAAGACGCCCGAGAAGTCGCACAAGGACGCCGTGGGCGTGATCTACGTGACCGGCGCGATTCTGCCGGGATACGGCCAACGGGGTCTGTTCGGAGCGGTGGACGGCGCCTACAGCGGCAGCATCCGCAACGCTCTCGAAAAGGCCGCCAACGACGCGTCGGTCAAGGCGGTCGTGATGCGGGTCGATTCGCCCGGCGGATCGGCCGAGGCCAGCGAAGTGATTTTGAACGCCACGCGCCAGGTGCAGGGCAGGAAGCCGCTGATCGTCTCCATGGGCGACGTGGCCGGCAGCGGCGGCTATTACATCGCCTGCCGGGCCGACGCCATTTTCGCCGACGAGGCGACGATCACCGCCTCCATCGGCGTCGTGGGCGGCAAGCTCATCACCGCGGAGCTCTGGGACAAGCTCGGCGTCAACTGGGTCGGCCACAAGCGAGGGGCCAATTCCGACATCTTCTCCAGCAGCCGGCCGTTCGACGAGAGCCAGCGAAAGGTCCTGGAGGGCTACATGCAGAAGGTCTACGACGTCTTCAAAGGCCACGTCGTCGAGGGTCGAGGCAACAAGCTGCAAAAGCCGATCGACGAAATGGCCGGCGGCCGGGTCTACACCGGCAAGCAGGCTCTCGATCTGGGCCTGGTCGATCAGATCGGCGGGCTCAAAGAGGCCATCGACTACGCCGCCGCGAAGGCGTCCATTCAGGATTTCGATGTCCGCGTGATCCCCGAACCGCGGGACGTCATCACCGAGTTGCTGGAGGAATCCTCCGGCCAAGGCGAACGGCCCACGGACATTTCTCTCTCCGGCGGAATCGGCTCGCTGGCGAGTCACCCGACGTTGACGCCGCTGCTGGACCTGCTGCGTCAGGCCGATCCCGAGAAAGCCCGCGTCATTCGCCAGGCCCTGCAGCGGATCGACCTGATCGGCCGGGAAGGGGTCGTCATGATGATGCCTTTCGATGTGATGGTTCGCTGAAGCGGAGTCTGTGATCGAGCGTAGGGTGGGTCCTTGACCCACGCGTTGGTTGTGAACGAATGATGACGCGTGGGTTGAGAACCCACCCTCCATTCTTGTGTGACGCCGGAGGGTCGTTTTGCCTTTATTCTATAGCCGGTTCGATTTGACGGACGGCTGCGGCGGGGGTATCATTCGTCCCAGGACGCCGCACAGAGTTGCGTATCGATGACGAGAGTCATGACGCGAGACAGGACAGGAGATGACGATCATGAAACGCAAGACGTGGATGATGAGAGCGGGGGGGCTGGTTCTTCTTGTGGCGATGATGCTGGCGGGAGTTGGCTGCGTCTCCAGCCATTCGGACGTCACTTACGGCTCCAAGGGGCCGGCGGTTCCCAGCAGCACGCTGCGCCAGATCAAGGTTGGCGAGACGTCCAAGAGCTGGCTGCTCGGCGTCCTGGGCGAACCGAGCCGGTCCGCCCGCACCTCCCCCAGCACCGAGGTCCTCACCTACGTGTACACCAAGACAGTCGACAGCAATTTCAGTTTTTTCATCTTCTTCGACTCCGACAATCGGCGGGAGGAACGCACCGTCCACGTCTTCGAGGTCGAGGACGGCATTGTGACCAGGCACTGGAAGGAACACTAGTCGAAACACTTGCAGAGGGGAGAACGCCATGACGAAGGGGAAGGTCAACGTCGCGATCGTCGGCCTGGGATTCGGAGCCGAGTTCATTCCGATCTACCAGCGCCATCCGAACGCCAACATGTACGCCATTTGCCAGCGGAATCGAAAGAAGCTGGACGCCATCGGCGACGCGTTCGACATCGAGAAGCGATACGATGACTTCAACGAGTTGATCCGCGATCCGAACGTAGACGCGGTGCACATCAACTCGCCCATTCCCGACCACGCCTGGATGTCCATCGCGGCCCTGAAGGCGGGCAAGCACGTCGCCTGCACGGTGCCCATGGCCACCAGCATCGCCGACTGCAAACGGATCGTCGAGCTCGTGCGAAAGACCGGCCTGAGCTACATGATGATGGAAACCGTCGTGTACGCCCGCGAGTTTCTCTACCTCAAGCAATTGTATGAGACAGGCGAGCTTTGCAAGATCCAGTTCCTCCAGGCCAGTCACCAGCAGGACATGGACGGCTGGCCCAACTATTGGCCGGGATTGCCGCCGATGTGGTACGCGACCCACTGCGTCGGGCCGATGCTGGCCCTGACGAACGCGACCGCCGAATACGTCTCATGCTTCGGCTCCGGCACGATCCGCAAAGAGTTGATCAAAGAGTACGGTTCGCCGTTCGCGGTCGAGACCGCCCACGTCAAGTTCAAGGACAGCGACCTGACGGCCCGCATCTATCGCTCGCTGTTCGACGTGGCCCGCCAGTACCGCGAGAGCATCGACGTCTATGGCTCGAAGAAGTCGTTCGAGTGGACGCTGGTGGAGCACGAGGATCACGTGCTGCACACCGCCAAACTTCCCGAGGCGAAGATCCCCAAGCGAATCAAGGTCCCGGATTTCGCCAAGCGGCTGCCCGCTCCGATCCGTCCTTTCACGACCAAGGGCGTGTACGATCTGGCGAAAAAGACCCACCTGAGTTTCACCCAGGGCGCCGGCCACGGCGGGTCGCACCCTCACCTGACGCACGAGTTCGTCACGGCCCTCGTCGAGGGACGCGACCCGTTCCCGAACGCTCGCCAGTCGGCGAACTGGACCTGCGTCGGCTTGTGCTCGCACGAGTCGGCCCTGGCCGGCGGGAAGATCGTCAAACTCCCGGCGTTCACACTTGGTGATTGATTCGCATATACTGGAAGGAACAGCGATCTATTCCGGGTGGCAGCGTCAAGCGGAGCTTGGCGATGGTTTTGTAGTCGTTTGAAAGAGCCATCGCCAAGGGCTATGCCCTTGACGATGCCACCCGGCAATTGCTGAAGCATCCGGGCAACAAGGAGACTATCGAATGAGTAAGTTGAAAACGATATCGGCTGGCGTGACCCGTCGAGGCTTTCTCAAGGCGACGTTGGCGGCAGGCGCCGCCCCGTGGTTCGTTCCGGCGCACGTGTTGGGCTCGGCCGGGCAGCCGGCCCCGTCGGACAAGCTCGCCCTCGGCGTCATCGGCGTGGGCGCCCAGGGCACGTACGACATGCGGAACTTCATCTCGCAGCCGGATGTCCGCGTCACGGCCGTTTGCGACGTGAACCAACGAAA
>CALMMH010000294.1 GCA_937868145.1 uncultured Phycisphaerales bacterium | reverse complement strand
CCGCGATAAGACAGCAGATCACGATGCCCACGGCACCGTAGAGCAATAGGACTGCCCATCGCTGGTAGAACTGTTTCAGGTTCGCACACAGAAGACGCATAGATCAATCCTCCGCTAGGCAGATTGTCACTTCTCGCTGACGACGAGTCGGTAGATGTCCTCCAGCGGCAAGGGCTGGATCTCGGATTTGCAGTCGAGCGAGCGGGCGGTCTCCTCGATGGATTGAGGCGACTGGCCTCGGAGCGTCAGGAGGGCTTCGGACTCGTTCCGCTGGCTGGCCACGACGCCCGCGAAAGGCAACTGCGCGGGCAAGGGGCCGTGCAGGGCCGTGAGGCGGACCCTTGCGTATTCCTCGCGGAGGTCGTCGAAGCTGGTGTCGTGGATGATTCGGCCTCGGTCCATGATGATCACGTGGTCGATCACCTTTTCCACGTCGCTGAGGATGTGCGAGGAGATCAGGATCGTGCGGTTCTCCGTTTGGATCAGTTCCAGGAGCAGATCAAGGAAGCGGGCTCTCGCGATCGGGTCGAGGGCCGAAGCAGGCTCGTCGAGGATCAACAATTCCGGCTCGAAACCGATCGCGATCAGGATCGCCACCTTCTGCCGCTCGCCCGGCGAGAGCGTGCCCACGCGGGCTTTCACGTCCACGCCGAAATCCGCGATGTACTTCCGCTCCAGATGTTCATTCCAGTTCGGATAGTACGCCGCGACGTAGCGAAGGAGTTGGCCCACCGTCATCCAGTTGAGCAGTTCGCCCTCCTGGTGGACGTAGCCGATCCTCGCCAGTTCCTTCGGGGTCAGGTCCCGGGCCAGGCAGCCGAAGGTCTCGACCTTCCCCTGGTCCGGCAGATACAGGCCGATGATCGTTCGCAGCAGCGTGCTCTTGCCCGCGCCGTTGGAGCCGAGCAAGCCGATGATCCGCCCCGGCTGCACCGCCAGGTTCACGCCGTCGAGGGCCCGCGTGCGGCCGAACGCCTTGGAAACCCCTTCCATCCGGATGATTGCGCCGTTGTCACTCATTCTCTTGCCTCCGCATCCTGGAATTGTACTTCTGATAGAGCCTCGTCAACAGGTCCCGAGTCTTGTCTTCGGGTATCCCAAGCTGGATGGCCGTCACGACCGCCTGGGTCAGAGCTTCCTCCAGCATGTCCGCTTTGGTCCGCCCGGCCTTGTCCTTGGCGATCGCGGCGACAAACAGTCCCACGCCGCGACGGCGTTCGAGCAGCCCTTCCATTTCGAGCAGGCCGTACGCTTTGCTGATCGTCATCGGATTGACGCGGAGTTGCAGCGCCAGGTCTCGCACCGAGGGAAGTTGCTCGCCTTGGCGCAACTGGCCCGCCATGACCTGCCGACGGATCTGGTCGATCACCTGTCGGAAGATCGGCTGGCCACTGTGATGGTCGATCTGCAACAGCATGGGCCGCGTCGTTCTCCTCGCACTACTGTATCATTGTAGTAATACAGTATACAGTCGCGCAGGGAGCGTCAACAGACATTTTCGCTGTCTCTCGAAATTTTTTGTGGATCGCCGACTTCGGGAGAACCGTTATGCAGTGGGTGGCTTGGGCGTCTCGGCCGGCGCCGCAGCCGGAGCGCCGCCACGGCCCGTTCTCAAGCCGATCGCCACCAGCACGACGCCGAGCCCTCCCAGGACAAGTCCGGTCAACGGGCTGGCGTCGGCCGGGCCGTTGAGAAACGGCGCCGCGGCAAGGTACTTAACGGCAATGGTCGATCCCTCGGCGGGCAACGTCGCCACATTGTAGACCTTCTTGAGGCTCCTGCTGCCGGTGTAGTCCTTGCCATTGACGGTGAACCGGTAGTTAACCTGGTAGTTGTAGTCCATTTTGTCCGATGTGTCGTTCACGACCTGATGAACCTTCGTGACGGTGGCCTGCGTGGTCGTCCCTGCGATCTTGACCGCGACCGCCTGCACGCCCAGAAGGATCAGAAGCGCTCCCACCCCCATCAGGATGAACCGGTTTGATATGCTCTTTTTCACACGACGTCCTTTCGCCAAAGACCAGGGCCCACCACAACCTCGATCCCCCGAATGGCCCGGCCCCCCGAGGCGGACCATCGAAGGCACGACACTGGATGTATTCTACCTTGTTCGGTCCCCATCCGGCCAGAGAAACATCCAAATGCAAGGACGTCGAGGCCACAGAGGACTATCGCTCTTCGAGCAGATCGATGTAGGCTTTGTCGACAAGTTGACTCTCTGCAATGCCCAGCTCAGCCATCAGACGCCCGGGGACGGCCAATCCCTCCTCGGTGTCCTGGCCCTCGGACAGGACGACCTCCAACTCCACGAAGTCGCCCAGGCCTTCGACGCGATCGAGGTGCACTCTCGTCGGGCCGATGAGATAGAGCGTGCGACGCTTGCGGACGACGCCGCGAACGCCCGGGGCGAGCGACAACGCATTCTGGAGGCCATCGGGGTCGTTCGTGGGATACACCACGTAGCGGGACTGCTTGGGTCCCGCGGCGTCCGACCGCTCGTAGGCGATCAGCTCCGCCCGTTCGCCGACGCGTCGCAACTTGAGCCGCCCATGAGAGCAGTGGAAGAACACGTCTTCCTGTTCGAGGGCCATAGGGCCCTTGTCGGCAAGTTTCGCCGCCTTTTCTTCAACCGCCGCAAGGTCCGTCGCCGCAGCCTTGATCTCCACGTTCCGTTTCACGGCCTGTCGTCCTTCCTGCACAGAGCCTGAAACCGCCGCCAGAGTTTCGCGCGTTCGCCCTGTGGAATGTCGTTTGAGCGGACGCCGCGAATGGCGCCTTCCAGGGCATAGAGTTTGTGCACACAAGCCTTGTCGTCCGGGATCGTCCGATGAATCCGAAGCAAGACCTCGACGCTTCCCGCCGCCGTGAGGTCCGCCGGGGTCTCGATTCCCACCCGCCGGAGCGTGTCGGCCAGAACCGGCCCGATGTTCGGCAGGTCTCTGAGTTCTCTCACCTGATTCGCGTTCTTTGCCATAGTTGTCTATCCCTTGAGTTCTTGCGTCACAGTCTATGCGATCCCATCCCCGAACGCCAGATCGAGTAATCTCCTTGACGCCCGGCACACGGCGGCAGACAATGCGGACCACAGACTGAACGAGTTTCTATTGAGAGGGTTGAACATGTGGGCACGGGTATTTTGCGTGGCAGTCCTTGTGTGCGGATGCGCAACTTGCGGTTGGGCTGAGGACTATCTGAACGCGGCGAGCGGTGAGCGCCTTGCGGGATCGAGCGAGCAGGTCGGGCTCTGGTGGACCTCCTCCGGCTGGAAGATCGGCCGAGATCGGGACCTGCCACAGGCCCAAGGCAAGGCCGTCGTCATCCGGGCGGCACGAAACGAAGCCGAGGCGGCGCAGCTCGTGATCCGCCCCAAGGCAGCTCTCAAGGGACTCGTCGTCACGCCAGGGGCTCTAACCGGCCCGTCGGTAGCGACTCTTCCCGCGACGTGCGTTGAGATCCTGGAAGTACGTTACGTCAATATCACGCAGCCGACGGACAAGAGCGCCGTGGCAGGCTATTGGCCCGATCCCCTGCCGCCCCTGGAGGGACCGCTTGACCTGGAAGCGGGCAAGAACCAGCCGTTCTGGGTTCGCGTTCACGTGCCGCGTGACGCCAAGGCCGGCCTCTACGAGGGCAGCCTCAAGGTCGCGGCCGCCGGTTTCAATACCATCGTGCCGCTGCGAGTGGAGGTCTATGATTTCGAGCTGCCCAACCGGATGACCTGCGTCACCGCGTTCGGATTCAGCGACGACCTGGCCTATCGCTACCAGGGCGTCACGGACGAGCGTCAGAAACGCGAAGTCCTCGACAAGTACTGGGCCAACTACAGCGCCCACCACATCTCCACGTACGACCTGGCCCCGCTGGACCCGATCCG
>CALMMH010000293.1 GCA_937868145.1 uncultured Phycisphaerales bacterium | reverse complement strand
GGCCAGCACGGCGTTGGCCAGGGCGATCAGCAGGTCGGTGACCTTGATGTCCTTGCTATGACGCTTGCCCGGCGCCGAGACCACGACGATCCGGCGGGCGCTGTCCGCCGTGACGATATTGACAATCTTGAGGATCTGCTTGGCATCGGCGACCGACGTGCCGCCGAATTTCACGACCTTCATGCTTGCTCCTTATCCATGCCCATGCAACCTTAGACCTGCCGCCTTCACATCCACCGCGGCTGATGGCCTCTCAAATCCCGTCTCGCCAGCATGGCGACATTGTATCGGCCTTCGAGCCCTCAGGCAAGCGGAAAATGGCCTGGGCAGAGGGTGGGGTGGGGCCGACAGGCGGTGGCGGATTCCGAGGCTGCGCAGCCTGTCAAGCAGGTGCGGAGGATTCCGGCTGCCACGGCCAAAACGGGTTTGGCTGTGGCACCCTTTTTATACGCTCCGTGGAGAAATCAGGTCTCAGTCCTGTTGCCGCCAGGAGCAGGAACTCCGTGAGGCAATCACGTCATCGCCAGATGATAATTCCTACAGAGGCTTGCCCGGATGCGTGACACCCCAGGAGGATTGTGATATCCTGTGCCGGCGAAGGTCGAATAGTCCCAGAATTCCTGTGTGTGGGAGAATGCTATGGATCGGAACGTGCGGAGAACCGGATTGATGTGTCTGTTCCTGTCTGTTTGTCTGCCTATCCTGGCCGAGAGTTCGCAAACGGGGCAGTCCGCCATCACGACCGGGTCGCTGTTCGAGGAGATGGCGGACTTGGCGAATCTGGCGAGATTTCCGTCGCCGGCATTCCGGACCGTGCAGTTCTCTTCTCGCGATCGTCGCAGCAATCTGCCCGGCGGGCCGGACTGGTTCGCCAACTCCGATGGATTCGGCGGCGAGCCGATTCCGAACTTTGAGAAGGTTCTCAGAGCCCCGGACGCCAACGGCGTCGGCGAGTACCTGATCGCGGATGTCGAGGGACCGGGGGCCGTTGTCCGGCTGTGGACCGCGGCGATCTCCGGCACGGTTCGCGTATATCTCGATGATGCCCAAAATCCGCTCTTCGAGGGCAGCGCGGACGATTTCTTCCGTCGGCCGTATGACCGGTTCAGCCAGATCAAGGAGGTTGACGCAGATCGGTTCCGCAGGACGGTGTACCAGCGGGATGCTTCGTATGCGCCGATCCCCTTCGCCAAGCGGCTCCGCGTTCTCTGGACCGGGAACATCAAGGAGATCCATTTCTATGAACTCCAGGTGCGATTGTACGATCGGCAGGCGTCCGTTGTCTCATTCCGGCCCGAGGACATCCAGCGGTATCACGAGGCGATCGACAAGGTGACTGCGATCCTCGCCGACCCGGACAAGAATCTCTCGCCGGCTTCGCAGCCGAATCTCTTCGACGTGAGTCTCAAGCCCGATGAGAAGAACGCCGTGGTTCGCCTACAAGGCCCGGCGGCTGTTGCGCAGTTGAGCTTGCAACTAGCCGCGGCGGATCTGGACAAGGCCCTCCGTCAGACGCTGCTGACCATCACCTTCGACGAGTACCCCTGGGGCCAGGTGCAATCGCCCGTGGGGGATTTCTTCGGAGCCGCTCCCGGCGTCAACCCGTATCAGTCGCTGCCATTTACGGTGCAGCCGGACGGCACGATGATCTGCCGGTTCGTCATGCCGTTCGAGCGGTCGTGCCGGATCGACCTGCACAATTTCGGCGATCAGTCTGTTGCTGTGAAGGGCTCGGTGTACACCATGTCTCTTCCGTTCGAGCGGGCGATGCACTTTCGGGCCCGATGGCGGGCCGACCATGACGTGATTGCGTCGAATCGAGAGGTGCAGGATCTGCCGTTTCTGCTCGCCCAAGGCAAGGGAGTTTACGTCGGAACGGGAGTGTATCTGATGAATCCTTCGCCGGTGCCCACGCCGTACGGGAACTGGTGGGGCGAGGGCGATGAGAAGATCTTTGTGGATGGAGAAGCCGTGCCTTCGACCTTCGGCACAGGCTCCGAGGACTACTTCAACTACTCCTGGTCCTCGCCGGACATTTTCACCTACCCCTATTGCGGCCAGCCGCGAAATGACGGTCCCGGCAACCGCGGATACGTGACGAACTACCGCTGGCACGTTCTCGATTCGCTTCCGTTCCAGGACAGCATTCGCTTCTACATGGAGTTGTACAGTCATGAGCGAAGGCCGGGGATGTCCTATGCCCGTATCGCATACCACTATGCACAACCCGGCGTGACCGATGACCATCAGGCTTTGATGCCGAACGATCTGAGGCTCGTTCCGTTGCCGGAGAATTGGCAG
>CALMMH010000292.1 GCA_937868145.1 uncultured Phycisphaerales bacterium | reverse complement strand
GACGGCGCCTGCGCCGAGGGGCCCAACGGCAAGCGGCAGGAGTACGACTGGGCGGGCTACTACGCGTTGATCCGAGAACTCCAGCCCAAGGCTCTCATCGCGATTTGCGGCCCGGACATTCGCTGGGTGGGCAACGAGAGCGGCGTGGCGAGGGAGACCGAGTGGAGCGTTCAACCGGCCAGTCCCGCCCAGCATCCGGGCGGCCAGAGTATGGTCTGGTGGCCCGCCGAGTGCGACGTGTCCATCCGGCCCGGCTGGTTCTACCATGCCGCGGAGGACGCCCAGGTGAAATCACTGTCCGATCTTCTGGACATCTACTACAAGTCCGTCGGACGCAATTCCGTACTCCTGCTCAATATCCCGCCCGACCGCCGCGGATTGATCCATGAAAACGACGCCCGCCGGCTGCGGGAGCTGCGCCAGGTGCTCGATCGGACCTTCGCCGTCAATTTCGTCCAAGGAAAGACGGCCCGGGCCACCAACGTCGGCGCTGCGGCCTGTGGAGCCGCCCAGGCGCTCGATGGCGACCCGGCCTCCTACTGGGCCGCAAAGGACGATGCGCCGGCCCCGACGCTGGAAATTGATCTCGGCGGGGACGTGACCTTCAACCGGTCGATGATCCAGGAAGCGATCGTCCTGGGCCAGCGGGTCGAGTCCTACACCCTGGAAGCCTGGGATGGCCAAGCCTGGAATGTGTTCGCCAAGGGCACCACCATCGGCTACAAGAAGCTGGACCGCTTTCCAGACGTGACAGCCAGCCGAGTGAGACTGACCCTCGGCCAGAGCCGCGCCATGCCGGCCATTGCTGAAGTGGGTTTGTTCCGCGAGCCGCCCCGGCCTTGAAGCGGCGAGAAAGCCGGCCTGGATAACGGACATCATCAAGCGTCAGGACGTTCCCTGACGCTCGACGATGTCTCGTGCGTTCGGATTTCGTCACATCAAACAGGCAGTCCGCCCCTGGTTATCCCACGTGGTATGCGGCCAGGGACCGGATCAACGGTTCGCCCACCGACTTGAGCGTCCGTATCCGCACCGCCGCGACTTCCGTCGGGTCGAATCGTTCGATCCGCTTGTGACCGATCGATTGTCCGGCGCACAGCGTGCGCCAGACGCCCGCGCCCGTCTGTCCTTCGATCTGGTACTCGCGGATTCGCTCGCCGCTGCGGATGTCCTCCATCACGACCACGTGATCGATCGTCGCCGGCGTCGCCAGCTTCAGCTCCACCGCAGGGCCCTTGCCCTCGGTTTTGGCCAGCGGCGTGTCGAACCGCTTGCGGATCTCCTTGCCGAACTCGACATACCGCTGGAAATCCGCCTCCGGGACCAGACCGTCGGGGTTCGGATTGGCGTTGAGCAGCAGGTTACAGTTGCGCCCCACCGAGCGATAGTACATGTCCATCAGCGTCTCGACGGAATGCAGCGATTTGTCCCCGTCCGGCGTCCAGAACCATTCATGACCGCGGACCGGAACATCGCACTCGCCGGGCAGCCAGTGGCGCCCGTTGGGGTCGCCGGGACCGTTGTAGTCCTGGCGATGGGGAACCGTCGCCCAGCAGGGATACGCCGCGACGCCGTTCTCGTTGCCGATCCAGCGGATCGAAGCCGCCGGCCCCTGGAATACGATGGCCTTGGGCTGATGCTTTTGGTAGATCGGCACCAGGTCCGGGCCGCCCTTGTCCACGGGCAACGCCCCGCCGTCAAACCAGATCTCGAACAGCTCGCCGTAACGGCTCCAGAGCTCCGTCAGCATCTGCTCGCAGATCTTCACATAGCGGGCCTGGGCCTCGGGATCGCCTCCCTTGCCGCGATTGACCAGGCCGGGATTGTCCACCTCCAGGTACCCGTTGGCCGAGACGGAAGCGTACAGGCCGGGCTGGATGCCGTACTTGCGGCAGGAATTCACGAAGTCGCCGACGACGTCGCCCTTGCCGCTGCGCCAGGAGGACTGCTTGACGCCGTAGGGGTAGAGATCGCTTTGCCACTGGAGGAAGCCGCTGCAATGCTTGGCGACCAGGACTGCGTACCGGGCCCCCATCGCCTTGGCCGCCTCCATCCACTGGTCCGTGTCCAGCTTGGCCGGGTTGTACATGTCGGGCGTGGGCTTGTCCCGCCAACTCCGCCAATCCCAGCCGAGCTTGTAGATCGGGAGATCGAAGTGGAAGAACATCCCGAGCTCCATGTCCTGCCACCGGGCCTGCTCGGCGGTCGGCCTGGGCAAAGCCTCGGGTTCAGGCGTTCCGGCGGCGTTGGCGCCCCATCCCCTGCGGTTCCAGGCGATCGCGGAGGCCGCGGTCACGCTTTGAAGAAACTGGCGTCGATTCATGCTGCTTTCCTTCCATTCTGCACTGTCTTGCGGCCCCTTGACGCTATCTTCTGACTGGCCATTTTGCAAAAGTCCGGTTCTTATTGTGACACAGGGCACATAAAACAGCATCATACCTCTCTTCATCAGGTCGCCCCCAGCTTTTTCC
>CALMMH010000291.1 GCA_937868145.1 uncultured Phycisphaerales bacterium | reverse complement strand
CCATGTGTCGTTGGCGGAGTCGCTGCCGTTGGCGAGCGGATTTTCCAGCCAGACGAGCGCATGGTTGCCCGTCCTTGTCGCGTTGCGGTCTTGGCCGGTGATCAGGTCCAGATCGCCGTCGCCGTCGATGTCACTCCAATTGCCGCCGAAGGAGGGACCGGGAAACGGCGTGTGCCGCACCCACGCACCATCCTGCTGCTCGTACCAGGCGGACTTGTATTCCTCAGGAGCGATCTTTGCGCCGCCGCACCACAGGTCGAGTCGGCCGTCGCCGTTGATGTCCACGATCTGGATATCGGCAACGCGGTCCGGCTGTAGCGGCTCCTCATCGACGACGATCTCCCGGAAATCCCAACTCGCGCCCGGGCAGGGCAGGCAGATCAGGGCGACAACAGATGCCGCCAGAAACAAAAAGCGTTTGAACATTTGTGATCCCAGCTATCGAGCAAAACCGCGTCCGGCTCGCCCAAATAGTAAATCGTAAATAGTCGATAACAGATGGCTACAGGCTCCAGCCCGCGCGATAGGGCTCCTGGATGTACTTGTTGGCCTCATCGTCGTTTGTGAACCGCATGTTCGGGGCGTCCCAGAGGAGCTTCTTGTCCCGGCGGATAGCGATATTGCCGAGCTGGACGACCTCGGCGAGCAGGCCGCCGATCTCGAAGGGACAGCTTGCCTTCTCGCCGCCCAGAGAGGCTCGGACCCATTCGCCGGTGGCGATGTTCTTCAGGGGCGATCTGACGAGGGTCTGGGGCGGCAGCTTGTAGCTCTTCATCTTCGATTCGGGGATGATTCGTCCGCCTTCGGTGTCGCCGAGGATCTTGCCCTTGTCGCCGACGTAGAGATTTCCGCTGCTGGGCCACTCGCGGCCCTCTTCCAGCTCGCTGGGCCGGGGCGGTTTGATCCCGCCGTCGTACCAATAGACTGTCACAGGCGGCATTCCTTCGCGGGCGGGGAATTCCCAGGCGACCGTCGAGGCCAGCGGCGTCGCCTCCGGCATCACCTTGGTCGAACTGGCCCAGATGCTTGTGGGATGTCCGAGCTTGAGGGCCTTGAAGAGCGTGTTGAGGTGGTGGCAGCCCATGTCGCCGAGCGCGCCGGAGCCGAAGTCCCACCAACCGCGGAAATTCCACGGATGGTACACCGCGTCGAATTCGTATTTGTACTTGGCCTGCTGCATGATCAAATGGTCCTGGCCCCATTTGTTTTTGAAGGGTCGCATCGGGGCCGGCCCGATCCAGAGGTCCCAATCGAGGTTGGCCGGAACCGGGTCCGAACTCTCGGGGCGCATCATGCCCTGAGGCCACAGCGGACGGTCCGACCAGCAGTGGACCTCGCGAACGTCGCCGATCGCGCCGTCCCAAATCATTTCGCACAGCGTGCAGGCTCGTTCGCTCGTGGACGACGCCGCGGTAACCTGCGTCGCGATCCCGGCTTTGTGGGCGGCCTCCGTCAGCGTGCGGGCCTCGTGGATCGTTCGGGTCAGCGGCTTGACGCACAGCAGGTGCTTGTTCCGCCGGACCGCCTCCATGGAGACCACCGCGTGCGTGTGGTCCGGCGTCGCCACCAGGACCGCGTCGATGTTGTCGCTCTCCTTGTCGAACATCTCGCGGTAGTCACGGTATCGCTTGGCCTCGGGGTGCTGCTCGAAGACCGGCTTGGCGTACTCGGGGTCCACGTCGCACAGGAAGGCGATCCTGGCTGCGTCTTCGGCGGCACAGCTCTGCAGGAACCATCGGCCGACTCCCCCGACGCCGATGCCGGCGATGTTGAGGCGACCGCTCGGGGCCGCCTGCGCCCGGCTGCCGAGAACGTGACGGGGGACGACGGTGAATGCCGTCGCAACCGCTGCCTGCTGCAGGAAGGTTCTACGAGAGAGTGCCCGTTCCGCGTGACCGCCGCTCTTGTTCATTGCTGTCATCCTTCCGAATGAGGGTGCCGAGACTGCGACATTCTGCGATTCATGACGGTATACCCCATCGGTTGCAGCCTCTCAAGGGCAAACTGCGAATCCGAAAATCCCCTGTGGCCAAAGAGGAACTATTCCGGTATGCTTATGCTGAATTGACTGAAAACCAGACGTAGCGACGCAACGGGCAGGGGCTATGGCAGTCAGAGGGACGAAACTGGTGGTCTTTGCGGGGGTTCTCGCCGCCGCGACGGTGGCGGTATTGGTTCTGCCCATTCTTCCCTGGTTGACTCGCCTGTTCGAATCCATTGCGGCTCTCGGACCCTGGGGACCGGTCGCCCTGATTGGTGTCTACGTCATTTCCTGCGTGTTCCTGATCCCGGCGTCGATTCCGACGTTTGCCGCCGGCATTCTGTTCGGCGTGTTCAACGGCAGTCTCGTCGCGATGGCCGGCGGCACGGTCGGAGCCTGTGCGGCGTATTGGATCGGCAGGTCGCTGGCAAGGGATTGGATGGTTCGCCGGATCGCCAGAAATCGGCGGTTCACCGCGCTCGACAACGCGGTGGATGAACACGGGCTGGCAGTCGTGGTCCTCAGCCGTCTGAGCCCGATTGCGCCTTATGTTCTCCTGAACTATGCGTTCGGCCTGACCAAGGTCTCTTTCTGGAAATACCTCCTGGGCACCATCCTCGGCGTGGCGCCGGCGATGGTCATGTACGTCTACGTTGGCGCGGGGCTGCGGTCTCTGACGGAAATCGCCACCTACGCCCGAGGAGAGGGCCCGACTCCGCCTGTGTACCGTGTGTTCTTCTGGATCGGTCTGGTTGTGACCGTGATCGTGACGGCGCTGCTGATGCGTCTGGCCCAGAGAGTATTGTATCGCGAGCATCGGCGGCATCTCCGTGAAGACCACGTCCGACGGATGGTGTCCAGCGGGCGATGAGCCCGCGGCGCCCGCACTTCCACGCCGGACGCTTCGCCGAGGCG
>CALMMH010000290.1 GCA_937868145.1 uncultured Phycisphaerales bacterium | reverse complement strand
AAGAACGCTCCGGATCCCGGTACACCACGGGTACATTCGGATTGCCGTCCGCCAACGGCCCAAGGTCCAGCGCGAAGATGTCCTCCGAGAAACCCTCGGCAAGCACATCGGAGTGCAACGAAACCACTTCGATCCACGGTTTCAACCCTGCCACGGTGCTCCTCCATTCCTGACGTCCCCGGCCTGGGGCCCATTTACAAGGTCTTCCTCATCACGCGCCCCGATACGCCGTGACTATTCGCCCATGTTCGACTGCGCCCAAGCGAGGGTTGACTCCGCCCAGCCGAGCAGGCGGGCGCTATCCACGGAATCCGGCACGCGTGCCTCTTCGTCTTCATAGCGAAACAAGGTGCCGAAAGGGGTGACGAATGGCAGATTCTCGGAATCAGGCGGCAAAGGCAGCCCGGCCTGGCGCACGATTTTGATCAGCGCCGCGATGTCATGGGTAAAGGGATATCGAATCCCGCGACGCATCAGCACCGCCTTCAGCGACTTCTCGACCGCCTACTGCGCGTGGAATCCTACCGTCCACAACGAGGCCGCCGGGTCTTTCGCGAGACATCCGGCGGCATACAGGTCTTCGCCGGCCTTCCGCAGCAAGTTCAGCGCTTGTACCCTCGCTTCATCCATAGACCCGGCCTTCCGTCGCCGCCTCGAACGCGAGCGTGTTCGGCGTGTCTTTCGCGCGGCGAAAGCGCTCTTCGTCGGTGACGATGATGTCCACGGCCTGCACCTCGTCGCCGAAGACGCCCTCCACCGCCTGCCGGAGCCGGAACATCTCGGCAAAGCGGTCCCCCACCACTGGTTCGATCACGAGGAAATCGAGATCGCTGTCCGGGCGCGCCGTGCCCCGAGCGCGCGATCCGAACAAAATCACGCGCGATCCCGTCGGCGCAGCATCTAGCAGCGCCTTTGCCGCCGCGTCTACCGCATCTCCGTTCATCGTCCGCTCCTTCACTGCGCTCATCATGCACGCTTGGCCGCGCTGCTTTCCAGCAGGTGTCAGAAAAGCTGGTCCTGTTTCTTCCGCCGGTCTCCCCGTTGTACCGCAGTCACCTCCGCATCTTCGACCACGCTGCGCCAGTTGGCGGTGAGCTTGGCAAGGGCGGCCAATTCCGCCGTCGGCGAGACATCGCCCAGTTCGCCGCCCTTGAGCGCTGGCCCGGCCAGCGCAGCAGTTCGTCCTGCAACTGAATGGTGAGCGGAGCCGGGCACAGGATGAGGATACGCTCGATAGCCTGGCGGAGCTTGAGCTCTTTCATGAGTAGACCGGCCATGATGGTCTTTCCCGCGCCTGGGTCGTCGGCAAGCAGGAATCGGAGGCGGGGCTGCGGCAGCATTTTAAGATACACCGCTTCAATCTGATGTGGCAGAGTGCGGATGCCCGACAGACTAGCGGCGAACTGACGGTCGTGGGCGTATGCGAGGCGGATACGGGCGGATTCAACCAGGAGGCGAGTTCTCTCCGGTTCAATCGTGGTTACTCTAGACCTCCGATCCCCTTCTAATCCGAATAGAGCTTGCGCCTCTTGTTCCGATAGAATGACCTCGTCTGGCGTGCCATCCACGAGACGTACGCGGCACTCGTATCCCGATCCGAGTGGTCGGACAGACTCCAACACCACGGGATCGGGAAAATGTCCCGGTAGACTTATCCGTTGTCCAAGGGGAAATACCGTCGCTGTGTTCATCGGTGCTTTCCGCGCACCATCCCTGGATTTATTTTCTTGGGGTACGCACTCAGCCAAACG
Source organism: uncultured Phycisphaerales bacterium (assembly GCA_937868145.1). Classification (GTDB taxonomy): domain Bacteria; phylum Planctomycetota; class Phycisphaerae; order Sedimentisphaerales; family Anaerobacaceae; genus PLanc-01. The sequence continues at coordinate 683 of CALMMH010000290.1, read as the reverse complement.
TCGATTACACTCCTGTAAATCCGGCACTGCCGCTCTACCCTGCGAACGGGGATTCTACCTGATGCGGGTCTGTAAACCATAGACTTTGGCAACATGAAGTAGGCAGCAACCTCGTCCAGGATCATGATTCTCCCCAGGCTGCCGTCCAAGTAATGCTGCGAACAGAATATCCGTCAATTGCGAGCAATGTCAATTGACTGCGACCACACAAGTCCTTGCAGGTTTGGAGGCGAAGAACACCTTGCTCTGACTTGCGAGGAGCGTTCGGCCCGAGATTCGAGGCTGCCTGAGTCTGGGGTACCCGGAGTCCCCTGAGCAGTCCAATTCTAACTCGGGTTGTCCCACAAACACTGGGCGCGCGTTCCGTTTGTATTGCTTGATGGGCAAGTTGGGTACCATGTCGGGCCTAGATAGAATACTCGTGGCGTGTGCTTCTACTGGTAGGGCTATCCTGCTGAATTCTCTTCGGTTATTGGCAGCACGGTACAAGCGTTGACCTGTTTTGGCGCGCAAACCGACGAATTCCGCCAGGGTTCGTGCCTCTCTGGGGCCATCTCTTCACCACCCGCCTTGCCTTGCGATCGTGGCTTGTGGGGCATTCTATGCGGTGTGAATTCTGCGACTTTGACACATCGAGGCCTGGTCTCCCATATCGAACGGGCATGATGCCTGAGTGCCTCAGC
>CALMMH010000289.1 GCA_937868145.1 uncultured Phycisphaerales bacterium | reverse complement strand
GGGGGACATCGACACCACGTCCATCTCGGACTACGAGGCGCGCACGGCGCCCCTGACGAGCTTCCCGCCCTATCTGCCGAACTGGATGCACGGAGGCTGGGGCACCGTCAAAGCCTACTTCCCGAACGGGCCCACGATCAACGACCAGATCTATGAAACGACGTTCGATCCGGAGAACCCCGAGGACATGCGCGAGCTGCGCAGCGTGCTCAAGGATCTCCCGCACAAAGGCCTGGGCGAAGCCCTCGGCGGCGTGCTCAACGGCGTCGCCGTCGTCGTGTTCGGCTCGCCCAACAAGTACCATCACGGCCGCGGACTCGAGATCATCAACTCGGTGACGCGGGACCGTCGGCCCGAGGGAAAGCCGCTGCTGGTCTTCATCGACTCCAACGTGGACATGGGTCTGCTCCGAGGAGAAGGCTACGCCTACATGGGCAAGGTGGACGTCGAGGGCGACGTGGACCGCAACTGGGACCAGGCCTACAAGGCCGCCATCACCGAAGCGCTGCTCTGGGACGTGGACATTCTGTTGATCTCCGGCGGCATGAAAGGCGTCACCGTCGGCGAGAACGTCACGTTCCCCTCCGCCGCGGGCGGGTACAGCCAGGCGAACTATTCGCTGTCGCTGACCGGGGCCAAGGCCACCGGCATCACGGAAGGCAAGGGCAAGGCGGTTCTCAGCGCCGACGCCTACCGGTTCTATCCCGGCATGGTGGAGCGACGCCGAATCCCGGAGACGTTGTACGATCGGATTCGCTTCCGGCCCCGTGCAGCGGTGATGGAGATTCCCGAAGAGGAAGAGCCTCTCGTGGAGCCCTCGAGCAGGATGATTCCGCAAGAGCCGGTTTTCGCTCCGGCCTCCGTTCCCCAATGGCAGGATTCCGAATCCGATCTTCAAACCGCGTCCGTCTCGCCGGATGAAAACGAGGAACCCTGTGCTCAAGCGGCGCCGCCCGCGTGCGAGAACCGGACGGTGGACGCCCAGGCGGCTCCGACCGTAGGGGCCTTGAGACAGCCTGCAGCCCGGACGACCCCCTCGCGCAGATATCAGAACCGCGGGCCGGGCATCAATGTCAGCCGTCAGCTCTATGAAATGGCGGGATTCACGAGAGATCAACAGGTCGGGAGCATAAACCTGCGATAGGCGTCGAATAGGGCGCAAGATTTCACGTCCGTTCCGTTATAGGATGGGGTCTGTCGAGAATGAAGGCGGCAGCGCGGCCGGGTTTTCGGACGCGCCTGCCGGCACGATTCGTCGGATGGAAATCAATTTTGTTGTCAAGGAGTGGATCATGAGAAAACAGGGTGTGGTCATCATCGCATGCGTTCTGTTCCTGGCCGGAGGGACGCAGGCGTCCATCGGCTCGGCGCAGTATTTCGACCTCGGGGCGATCAATCAAGTGGACTGGCTCGGCGGCGTCGGCTCGGCGTCGATGGTCACCAAGGTCAGTTTCGATCAGCGGCAGACCTCGGG
>CALMMH010000288.1 GCA_937868145.1 uncultured Phycisphaerales bacterium | reverse complement strand
TCGACAGATACACCTTCACAGTGACTTTCTCGGTGTCTGGGTCCTGCTCAAAGACGGGACCGGCTATGTCCTCCACAGGTTTTCCGGCTTTTTCGCACATTCCATCCGGTATGCTTCCGCCGCAACCACTGCCGGAGGGATCGACTCCCACAACGCCTGTTACGCCTTCGGGCAGATTCGTGTAGCGCACGGCATATTCATAGAGGTTCTGAGACCCAACGGACCCGCTGCAGGTGTCGTAGGGAGCCTCGTTCAGAGGAGTCCCGTCGGGACGCCACCATTGGGTGGTTTCTGCCCTGCGGATGCCGACCAATTCCACCGTAGCGCCACAGGGCAGAGTGACTTTGAATTCCTGGTCGGACGGCTTCTGTGCGGCCGCATCCATCGAGGCCATGGGGAGGATGCAGCAGAGCATCAGGATTGCGACTGCGGCGACCGACGCCCGGCGAAGCCAGGGGTATCGCCACGTTTGCGTCTGGAGCCACTGAAGGCGGATCGGGAGCCAGCCTGAGTTCTCGAACAGGCCGAGAAGACCCAGACCGGGATCGACCGGTTGGGCGAGAAGGGCCCGACCGGTGGCCAACAGGGTCTCGCGATAGCCGGCGGTCTCCTCACGGAGGTGGGCCGCGACGGTCGCGTCGCAGCAGAGCTCCCGCAGGTTCTGGACGTGCTTGCGGATCAGCCACAGCAGGGGATTGAACCAGTAGACGGTCGCCAGGACCATGTAGCCGGCATGGACGAGGAGGTCGCCGCGTTTGATGTGGGCCAGCTCGTGGAGCAGGACGTGCCGAGTCTCCTGATGCGTGATCGGCAGGCGATCCGCCGGGAAGAGAAGAATCGGTCGCAAGACACCAAACACCGCCGGGCAACAGACCCTTTCGCTGAAGACAACTCGCGGCACGCGACTCAGTCCCATCTCTTTCGCGGTCTGCGTCAGCAGTTCATCGAACCATGCAGGCACATCCGCCGGACGCGATCCGGCATGCTCCCTCGACAACCGCCGCAAGCGGATGTGCAGGCCCGACGCCAATACCACAACGCCCGTCAGCCAGACGCCCATCGCATAGGCCGTCCAGGACAAAGGTTCGGATTTTGCCTGGACCGGTTGGCTCGGCGCGGATTCGGCTTGCGGCAGTGTGGTCGTAAGCGGCTCCGTGATTGATGGTGTTTCTGCAAGTGCCACAGCGATTGGCTGGGCGGGCAGCGTTTTGGCTGCTGGAACAGCGGCAGGGGCTTTCGGGGTCTGCATGCCGGCTTCCACCGCCTGTTGCGCCAGGGCCGGGACCTGCGAGGTCACGCTCCACGGCGAAGTCAGCCCCGGCGGCAGGACGAGTTTGACGAACACCAGAAGCCACAACATGTACCGCAACTGCGGCCAGGCTCGTTTGCGGATCAACCGGTCGATCACGGCCACCAGGCCGATCAGGACCGCGGTCTGCCAGAGCATAGGCCATTGCCAGTCGAACCACGCGTTTGCGACACTATTGATTGTCCCCGCCATTTTCTTTCCCTCCTCGTTTCTCGGGTTGTTCCTTGAGTGCTTCCTCCAGAGCCTGACGCTGCTGGGGCGTCAGGTTCGGATCGTTGACCAGGAAGTGCATCAGCGGGCCGTACGCGCCGTCGAACGCCTGGTTGACCAGGGTCTTGAGAGCGCTTTTCCGGGCGTTCTCGCGAGTGAGGATCGGCTCGTACAGGCTGGTGTTGCCTTCCTTGTATTCTCGGACCGCGCCTTTGTCCACAAGCCTGGCCAGAAGCGTGCGGATCGTGGTGTAGGCCCACTTGATCTCCGGGGGCAGCCGCCCGGCAATCCCTCGCGCCGTTGCCGGGTGCTTCTCCCACAGACAATTCATCAGTTGCCATTCCGTATCGGTGAGTCTCATCGGATACCTCCTTATTACTACAACTGTACCATAGTTTACTACAATCGTAGTAAGAGTCAAGCGTGAAAA
>CALMMH010000287.1 GCA_937868145.1 uncultured Phycisphaerales bacterium | reverse complement strand
CGCCGCGGTAGGTTTTGAGGCTGAAGTAGGCATCGACGAACACCTGCTGCACGAGTTCCTCACATTGCACCCGGTCCCGCGTGAACCGCCAAAGCAGGCCGATGATGGATTCCTCATACTTCCGCACTATGCGGGCATATGCGTCCTCATCACCGTTGAGCGTAGCGACAACATCGGGCCAGTCAGTGTTTTCCACACGCGTATTCTACCGAATTCCCATCGACTGTCCAATAATCTCCAGGCCACACGACGTCTACTCCGTGCAAGGGCCGTTCATCCTCTTAGTGGCGGCGGCCGGAGCCCGGTGACAGCAAAAATTCGCTCCTCTTCACAAGAATTTCGTATGGGAGGTCTTTCCAATGCCTCTTTCAGGGAAATGAGCCGTGCTTTTATGAAACCTGTATTTTCCTGTAACCATCGTCGGAGCCGGGCCACTTACAGGGTAATCCAAGCGGCATCGCTCATCAGGGAACCCGGAAAGATCACACAAGGAGTCAGAATCATGAGTTCTGAGGAAATGCGAATGGAGTTGGAACGGTTCGTCAACGCAGGGCTGCGGGAAGGTTGGACCGGTTGGCCGCTGAAGGTCGGGGCTTGCGTCGAGAGTCGTTTGCCCGGACAATGGAGCGCCGCGCCCGTGCGAGCCTGGCTGTGCCGTCGCGACGGTCTGATCTGTCCGGTCGGAATGGAAAATGCCTTCGCCTCGCTGCACTCGCTGTGCTGAGGGGGGACGGATTCGGGCGAAAGCTCGATGTGTGTGCCGATGGGCACGGTTTACTGAAGTTCTGAAAGGAGAAGTACGATGAGAACAAGAGTGATCACGATCGGTGTGGCGGCCAGTGCTCTGGCTCTGATGATTGGAGGATTGTGTCTTGCCCAGCCAGGGGGCGGAGATCGCGGCAATTTCGACCCGGCTCAGATGCGTCAAAGAATGATGGAGAACATGAAGCAGCAACTGGGCGCCGATGATGAAGCCTGGAAGGTAATCGAGCCCCGGTTGACCAAGGTGATGGAGCTCAGCCGTGACACGATGAACATGCGTCGCGGCGGCATGTTCGGCTTCGGCGGCAGAGGCGGAATGGGTCCGGGCGGCCCCGGTGGCCCCCAGGGCGATCAGCAGCGTGGCCAGCAGAACAGGCAGCAGGGCGACAGGCCGCGGTTCCCCGGCATGGAGAATCGAGAGCCGTCGGCTGTCGAAAAGGCGACCGAGACTCTGAACACCACGCTCGAGGATCAATCGGCCTCCGCCGAGACGATCAAGACGCAATTGACCGCTCTGCGTCAGGCCCGCGAAAAGGCCAAACAGGATCTGGCTGTGGCGCAGCAGGATCTGCGGCAGATTCTCACCCTGCGGCAGGAAGCACTGTTGGTTGTGAGCGGCATGTTAAACTAAGGCACGGCGTATCCAATGAATGCACTTGTGCACAGAATGCTCGATCAGGGTCTGATTGACGAATCCGCGGCCCGGGGAATCAGCGGCTTGCTCACCAAGGGCGAGCCGCCGGCCCGGGCCTTTACTCTCTGCGGCGTGGCGGAAGAGCCGTTGTTGCAGTTCCTGGCTCGCGAGCTGGGGCTGCCGTTCATCGAGCTCGAACCCCGGGAGTTCACCCGGGAATTCCTCGCCCAGTTCCCCGCCCGCATCCTTCTGGACAAGCACATCATGCCGGTTCAGGGGGAGAAGAACGGGGACTTGTTGGCCGTCACGAGCGATCCCTTCGACACTTCGGCGATCGACGAGCTTCGCTTGGCCACAGGCCGGGACTTCCAGATCGCCGTGGCCCCGTTGGCGGACATCGACCGATGCATCAAACGATATCTGGGCGTCGGGGCCGACACGGTTCAGTCGATGATCTCGGAGGCCGGAGAGAACGGCCTGCAGGTTATCGACACGGAATCGGACGATGACATGGACCTGACGGAGGCGGCCGAAGGGGCCTCCATCATCCGCTTTGTCAATCAGATCCTGACCGAAGCGATCGAATTGCGGGCAACCGACGTGCATATCGAGCCGTTCGAGGAAAGCCTCCGGGTCCGCTATCGAATCGACGGCGTGCTCCAGGAGGCTTCCCTGGCGGCC
>CALMMH010000286.1 GCA_937868145.1 uncultured Phycisphaerales bacterium | reverse complement strand
TCACCAACACTGCTACAACGCCGAATTCGACGAGTGCGAAGATGAGATCATGGAGTATTTCGAATGGAAGAGGTTTCCTCTCCAAGAGGGACAAGACGATCCGTGATTCTGTTCTCTACTGATCTGGAACTTCGTGGGAGAAGACCGATGCCTGTGTCGGATGAATTCGTGGGTTATGTCGTTGAGCAGCTTTCGGAGTGGGGCGAGGTGTCCGTTCGGCGGGGCGGGGCTCTATCGCGAGGGGATTATGTTCGCGGTGGTCGCTGAGGATGTTGTCTATCTGAAGGTGGATGACTCGAACCGGGACGACTTCGTGCGGGCGGGCTCGGTTCCTTTCGAGCCTTACCCCGACAAGATCAAGACCACGATTCGGACCTATTTTGAGATTCCGCCGGAGGTGCTGGAGGACCCGGAGGAGCTCGCCAAGTGGGCCCAGCGATCCTGGCTTGTCGCGAAGGGGCAGAGTAGAAGGCGGAGGTCGCTGCCATAGAGTGCTTCGTTTGTAGTATGTTCCCGAAAGCACAGAAGATAACGCCTTACGGCGTCACTGCGAACGGGGCCCCGCACTCTCGGTTGTGGGGGCGACGCATGCGTCGCCCGTACGGTCAATCGCAACGGCCTTGACGGCTCCATCCGGACGTGCGAGACTCCTGGCAGTGATTGGCGTCTTGGGAATCGGTTTATTGGATGGATGTCTACGTGGAGTACAAGGGTCGAATCATTACGGTGGGGGTGTCGCCGGCTTGGGATGTCTGTTGCCGGGGTCGGGGGCTGGACTGGGGCCGGCATGCGATCATCGACGAGCAGATGGTCCGCCCGGCGGGCAAGGCGATGAATGCTGCCTGGGCGCTCGCGTGGATGGGCTGCCCGAGCGTTGCGGCGGGGCTGTGGGGACGCGAGGACCATGATGAAATGATTGCCGCCGTGGCCCGGTTGGACGGTTTGATCGAACCTCGGATGACCGTCGTCGAAGGCAGAACCCGCCGGAATATCTCCGTCGTCGACACGCAGGCCCATCGCGAGATGCACCTTCGCGACCCGCGGAGTCTGGCGTCCGTCGACAACCTGCGACGGCTCGGCGGCGACCTGTGCAACCTGATCCATCCGGGCGATACGTGCGTCTTCTCCGGCGCGATGCCCGGCGGCGAACTGCTCGCGCCGACCCTCGATCTGGTGCGGACCTGCGGCCGTTGCGGGGCCCGGGTCGCGGTCGATACGTATGGGCCGGTCTTCAAAGGCATTGTCGACGCCGGCCTGGCCTGGCTGATTGCGCCCAACGTCGAGGAATTGCGCGAGCTGGTCGGCTCGGGGGTTGAGGACTCGCCCGCCGCGTTGGTCGAGGCGGCCCGCGGGTTGCTCGACAGGGTGGGCGTGGTGCGGGTCGGGCGGGGCGAGAAGGGGGCGTTGCTGGTGACGAAAACCGGCGCATGGACGGGTTGTGCGACGGATCGGAATCCGGCCTTGTCCACCGTCGGCTGCGGCGACTATCTTCTGGCCGGATTTCTGGCCGGGCTTGGCGAGACGGGCGACCCGCGGGCCGGCCTGGCCCAGGGTCTCAAGGCCTCTGCGGCTCGCGCGTGGGGCTGGTCCGAAACGCAGGACTGGCTGGAGGTTGAGAAAAAGATCGCGGTGGTTGTCGAGCCGATGTAAAATCTCATCCCAACGCGAGGATGTTTCCTGGCGGCTCTTGTTTGCGATGACGATCGGTCGGATCGCATCCGACCCTATAGGGAGGTAGAGACATGGAAAGACGAAAGATCACAGTGCTTTTGACGACCGCAATCTGCGTGGGCGTGGTCGGTTTCTGTTCGGATGCTTCGGCGGCGGTGCAACTGTCGCTCAAGCTCCAGAAGGGCAAGACGTACTATCAGCGGGTGGTGATCGATCAGCGGGTCGCCCAGACCGTGATGGGCCAGGAACAGGCCATGGACTACATCATCGGCTTGGGCCAGAAGCTGGACGTGCTCGATGTGGATGGGCAGGGCAACATGCAGGTCCGGCACACGTATATCTGGTCCCGGTTCAAGCAGTCGGGTCCGATGGGACAAGCCGACTATGATTCTTCGCAGCCGGCAGCGGCGGTCGCCGGTGCGGAAGGCTTCGCGGCGTTGGTGGGCCAGAGCTACGTGATCAAGGTGAGCCCCCAAGGCAAGGTCCTGGACGTCAACGGCGTGGAAGCGGTGGCCGAGTCGGTCCAGAAAAAGGCGGGGGGGATGAACGTGACCTCCGCGGAGAGCCCTCTGTCATTCCTGCTGACCAAGCAGGGCATTGTGGAAACGGAGGAAGGTCTGTTGGCGGTCTACCCCGAGGGGCCTGTCGAGGTGGGGGCCTCCTGGACCGAAAAAAAGGTGACCAAGCAGGGTCTGGCGATGATCACGGAGTTGAAGTGGACTCTGCAGAAGCGAGAAGGCGGAGTGGCGACGGTCGCCGAAGCCGCGTCGGTGAAATCCGATCCGAGCGCGCCGCCTTTGGACGCCGGGACGGCGAAGATCAAGGTCGATGTATCGGGGACCGAGGAAGGCACCCTTGAGGTGGAGGAGGCGACGGGTCTGATCAAGATCAATCGCAGCCGCCAGGAGCTCAAAGGGCAGATGAACGTCGGCGCTTCGGCCGAGGGGCCGTTTGACATGATGAAGATCCCGGCCGCATTCACGACGTCGGTCGCCCTGGAGATGAGCGATCGGATGTGGCAGACGCCCCAGAAGTAGGCGGTCGAGGCTGCAAAGGGCTGTTCTGTGGATTCTCGCTATTTCGCCAGCCCAAAAATAAAAAGTTGACTTGATTCTTCACACCCGGTATAGTCCACCGGTTAGGACTGCCTTGTCGCAAGGGGTAGATCGGGGCCGAAAAGGCCTTTTTTGGGGTCAGCAGTATCACGGCGTGGCTGACTCAAGCCTCCGACAGGGTCCTACCAGACCGCGCCAGGCGTGGTCTCCGTGACAACGGCTTTGGAATTACGATTTATTATTGACTATTTGCTATTTGGCGTTGCCCCAGGCGGTGTCCGGTTCCCGCGGCGATCCGGCAATCGCAAATAGTAAATCATAAATAATAGATTCTCATGTGTTTACCCGGTGGTGTAATCGGCAACACAGGAGGTTTTGGTCCTCCTATTCCAGGTTCGAGTCCTGGCCGGGTAGTGGTTTTGGATTTTTGATGTGTGATGTTTGATTGTTGATTGGGTGCCGCTTTCGCGGCCGGACTGATCTGGATGCGTATCCGTCAAATCAGCAATCGAACATCAAAAATCAACCTTTTATAGGGTTTTTCAATGGCAGACAGAGTAGCGATCTTGTTGGCGGCCGGTGTGAGCAGCCGGATGAACACCAAGCTGCCCAAGGTGCTGCACGAGGTGACCGGCCGGCCCATGCTGGCGTACGTGCTCGATGCGTGCCGAAGTGTCGGCGTGGACAAGATTTACGTCATCGTGGGCTTCGGCGCCGAGCAGGTCAAGGAGCGGTTCGCCGACGCGTCGGACATCATTTGGGTCCAGCAGAGCAAGCAGTTGGGCACCGCCCACGCGGTCATGTGCTGCCGGGAACATCTGGAAGGGTTCGTCGGCCAGACGCTCATCCTCTGCGGCGACGGCCCCCTGATCCGGGCCAAGACCCTCCAGACGCTGATCGAGAAGCACGAGGCCGAGCAGTCAGCCGCGACCCTGGCCACCGCGGTGCTGGACGACCCGACCGGCTACGGCCGCATCGTCCGCGACGCCTACGGCAACATCCAGGGCATCGTGGAGGACAGCGATTGCACCCCCGCCCAGCGGGTGGTCAAAGAGGTGAATCCGAGCTACTACCTGTTCAACAACCAGGCCCTCTTCAGGGCCCTGGCGCAAGTCAAACCCAACAACGTCAAGCAGGAATACTACCTGACGGACGCTCTGTCGGTGCTGATCGCCACGGGCAACAAGGTCGTGGCGGTCACCGCGGTTCGGCCGGAAGAGGCCATGGGCGTCAACAGCCGGACGCAGTTGAGCGTGGCCAGCAAGATCATGCAGCACCGCGTCCAGCAGGAGCTGATGGAGAACGGCGTGACGATCGTGGATCCGGAGAACACCTGGATCGACGCCCGCGCCAAGATCGGCCAGGACTCGGTGATCGAGCCGTTCGTGTACATTCACGGGGCCGTGAACATCGGGCGCGACTGCCGGATCGGTCCGTTCGCCTTCCTCCGGGAAGGGACCGTGATCGGCGACGACGTCGTCCTCGGTGTCTTCACCGAGGTCAAGAACACTTCGCTGGCCGACGGGGTCCGCGCCCGGCATCACAGCTACCTGGGCGACGCCATGATCGGACGCCGGGTGAACGTCGGGGCCGGATCGATCACCGCCAACTACGACGGTCACCGCGTGCATCAGACCTCCGTGGGCGACGACTGCAACATCGGCTCCGGGGCGGTCCTGATCGCGCCGTTGTCGCTGACGCCCGGAGCCAACGTGGGCGCCGGGACGGTGGTCTCGCAGGAGAACGTGGACAAGATCTGTGCAAAGAAGCAATGAGCGTGGATGGGTTTACGATTGGCTACTGACCGTTCGGTCGCCCCGAATCGTCAATAGCAAATAGTAAATAGTAGATAGCAAGGGGTTTCGATGTTTTTGAATGACAATCTCAAGATCTTTCCGGGCACCAGCAATCCGGATCTGACCGTCGAGGTGTGCCGGTATCTGGGCCTGCCTGTCGGCGGCGCCAAGGTCACCGCGTTCCCGGATGGGGAGAAGGTGATCCGGATCGAGGACGACGTGCGCGGCCGCGACTGCTTCGTCGTCCAGTCCACGTGCAAGCCGGTGGATGAGCACCTGATGGAATTGCTGATCTACCTGGATTGCCTGCGCCGGGCCAGCGCCAAGCGCATCACGGCGGTGATCCCATACTTTGGGTATGCCCGCCAGGACCGCAAGGATGAGGGCCGGGTGCCGATTACAGCCAAGCTCGTGGCCAACATCATCACCACGGCCGGAGCCGACCGCGTGCTGGCGATCGATCTGCACGCCCACCAGCTCCAGGGTTTCTTCGACATCCCTGTGGATCATCTGACGGGCGAACTGGTTCTGAGCCGGTACTTCCGCGACAAACGGATCGAGGATCTGACGGTGGTGTCGCCGGACGTGGGCAACATCAAGACGGCCGCAAAGTACGCCGCTCACCTGGGCGGCGATCTGGCGATCGTCCACAAGAAGCGGATCAGCGGCTCGCAGGTGCAATGCGGAGAGTTGATCGGCTCGGTCGAGGGCCGCAACGTGCTGATGTGCGACGACATCATCGCCACCGCCGGCACGATCTGCACGGCGGCCGAACTGGTCCGACAGCGGGGCGCCAAGAGCGTCCGCGTGGGCGTCACCCACGGCGTGTTCGCTCCTCCGGCGCTGGAGCGGCTGGAGAAAGCTCCGATCGAAGAGGTGGTCGTGACCAACACGATCCCGCTGACCGACGAGGCGAGGAAGATCAAGAAGATCAAGGTTCTGAGCGTCGCCGGGATGCTCGGCGAGGCGATCAAGCGGATTCACCGGGATGAATCCGTGAGCAGCCTCTTCGCTCAGGACATATCGTAGAGAGGATCCGCCCGGACTGGAGCGGATCCCCTGTTGCAGAAGTTTCGAGAAACAAGTTTTGCGTAAGTTTTTCAGGTGAGGCGTATGGACAAATCGTTAGCTTTACAGGCTGAAGTGAGAGAGCGGATCGGCACGAAGGCCGCCTCCGCGGTCCGCAAGCAGGGCCGCATCCCCTGCGTCGTGTACGGGCACAAGAAAGATCCCGTCGCGATCACCGTGAATGCCCATGACTTCCTGGAGGGCGTCCACCACGGACACCGCCTGATGGACGTCATCATCGACGGCGCGACGGAGAAGATGCTGATCAAAGAATTGCAGTTCGACCACCTCGGCCGCAACGTCGTCCACGTGGATCTGATGCGCGTCGACGTGACCGAAATGATCGAGGTCAGCGTTTCGGTGGAGCTCAAGGGCGTGGCCAAGGGCGTGGCCGAGGGCGGCGTCATCGAGTCGAACACCGACCACATCGAGGTCGAGTGCTTGGCGATCAACATTCCGGAGAAGATCACGGTGTCGATCAAGGACCTGGGCGTCGGCGAGTCGATCAAAGCCGGCGACCTCAAGCTGCCTGACGGAGTCAAGCTCATCAGTCTGCCGGACACGGCCGTGGTGACTTGCCGTGTGTTGGCCGAGGCCAAGACCACCGAGCAGGTGGAGGCCGAAGCGCCTGCCGCGCCGGAGGTCATCACCGAGAAAGCGCCCAAGGAAGAAGGCGCCGAGTAGGGATGGCGTCCGTGCTGAGCGGAATCGGGGCCCATGGCAGAGATCAGGCTGGTTGTCGGTTTGGGAAATCCGGGTCCGGAGTACGCCGAGACGCGGCATAACCTGGGCTTCAAGGTAATCGAAGCTCTGGAGGATCCGTTGGGAATCGAGGTCAAACAACGTAAGTTCAACGCCCGGATCGGCGAAGGGCTCTATCAGGACGCGAAAGTGATCCTGATGAAGCCCTGGCAGTTCATGAACCGCAGCGGCGAGTCCGTCGCTACGGCGGCCGGCTTCTACAAGCTGGACCGTCGCCATCTGATGGTGGTCGTGGACGATCGGGCTCTGGAGCCCGGCGTCATTCGCATCCGGGCCCAAGGCTCGGCCGGCGGCCACAACGGACTGGCGGACATCATCGAGAAGCTCGGTTCCAACGAGTTTCCCCGCTGCCGGATCGGGATCGGCCAGTGCTCCGGCGCCGACGCGGTCGGCTACGTGCTGGGCAGGCCGGCCCCGGAAGAA
>CALMMH010000285.1 GCA_937868145.1 uncultured Phycisphaerales bacterium | reverse complement strand
GAACGTCGACCGCCACCGTGGCGTCGGCCTTTTTCTCTTCTTTTTTGGGCTCGTTGACAAAGCCGAGCTTGACCCACTTATCCCAGTCGACCTGGGCACTCTGCTCTTTGTAGACAGACCCGCGGGCCGAGGATTCCGAGATCGACAACGTGCCCTGGTCGCCCATGAAACTTTCCGAGTATCCCTGGTTGCTGTTGGTCGTCAGCACCTGGTAGTAGGCCCGAACGATGCCTTCTTTCGTCTCGAAATCGAAGATGCTCATGACGGTGTCGTACCACTCATGAGTGGTCTTGTCATAGTAGTCGGTGCCGCCGCTGGCCATCACGCCCTTCGGCAGGGCATTGAGGAACCAGGCGTAGATGTCGATCTGGTGCGAGCCAAGGTCCACGATGGGGCCGCCGCCGAGCTTCTTGTACCAGCGCCAGTTCCGGAACTCATCCATGGAGGAGAAGCCGAACTTGTTGAGGGTCGCCGCATCCATCACCGCGTTCTTCGGCCAAGCCAGAGGCTCCTGAACGCCGCGATTCCACTGCCCGTTGATCGTCGTGATCCGGCCGAGCATCTTGCCTTCGGTGAGGATTTTGTTGTAGCAGTGCAGGTACCGCGGATTGCTGCGGCGTTGATGGCCGATCTGCAAAAGCTTGCCCGTTTTCCTCTGGGCTTCGACCATTTGCTTGGCCTTGGCCAGATCGTTGGACATCTCCTTTTCGCAGTAGACGTCGAGACCGGCTTCCATGCAGGCGATGGCGTGCTCGGCGTGCCAGAAGTCGGGCGTCGCGATGATGACCGCGTCAATCTTGCCCTTCTCCTTCTCCAGCATCTCTTTGTAGTCGACGTACGTGGTGTTCGGGTGGCCGTAGCGATCCAGGAGCCGCGAGACGCGTTTCTGGTTGTACGCTTCCCAAATGTCGCAGACGGCTTTGAACTTGACGTTGGGGATTTTGCGGCAGGCTTCCATCAGGATCTGCCCCTCGGCGCCGGCGCCGAGCAGGGCCACGTTGATGTCCTTTTCGCCGCCGCTGGCCGCAGCGAACATGCGAGGCGCGAAGGCCAGGCCAGCGCCGACAGCCGCTGTGGAACGCAGGAAACTGCGTCTGTTGATACCGGATTGTGTCTTTGACTCGCTCATTGTACCTCTACTTGCTCCAAAAATTGAACTTTGCAGTTCAGAACCATGTACCTGAGTTAGCCCGTTATTATGAAGGCATCGAAAACGACTGTCAAGGAAAGTTGGCTCCTTTTTTTCGCCTCGTCCCATAACAACGGGCACGCACATACAGAGGTGTCGCACGACACGATTCTTCAGAGAGCGCCGGGCCTGGAGCGTCAAGCCCTGGGACCTCCCGCTCCAAACCCGGCGATGCGCATTGCCTATTTCAACGGTTTAACAACGATGTTGCGGTACGCGACGGGGCCGTGATTGCCTTGGAACATCAAGGGGCCCGTGGGGGCCTCTTTGCCCGTCACGCCGCCGGGAGTCGGGCCGGGCATGACCAGGTTCTTATGCAGAATCCGGCCGTTGAGCTCGACCTTGATGAACTCGGCGTTCTTGGTTTTTTTGCCGGAGGCGTCAAACTGCGGCGCCCGCCACTCGATCACATACTGCTGCCACTGCCCGGGCTGTTTGGACGCGTTGACCGGCGGAGAGAAACCGCCGTAGATGGCGCCCATGTCGCCGCTGCCCATGGTGGTCTTGCCATAGCTGTCGAGCACCTGGACTTCGTACTCGCCCATCACGTAAACGCCGGAATTGGAGCCCTGCGGCACCATGACCTCGACCTCGATCCGGCAATCGCCGAACTTGGCCTTGGAATAGAAATCCTGGCTTTCGCCGTGGGCCGGTGTGAGGTTGATCAGTTCCCCCGCGCCCTCGACCTTTTCGAGTTGCTTGGGGTCGCTGGACGAGACCTTCGCCTTGCCGACGGCCCACTTGTTGGCCTTGCCCGAGTCGCCCTTGGCCTGCCACTCGCTGAGGTCCTGGCCGTTGAAAACCAGCACGGCGTCGCCGTAGACGGGCGGGATCTTCCGGATCCGAACGTCCTTGTACTCCACCGCCATCGGCGGTCCCGCGTGGAGCTGCAAAGCCAACAGCCCGGTTCGCGAAGACCCCTTCTGATCCTTCGGATCGTCCGGGTTCACGGCGCGGTCGTTGTCGATCAGCTCCACCGTCTGGTGGCCGTTGAGGTAGTGGCTGATGTGATTGCCCTGGCAGACGATGAGAAACTCGTTCCAGTCCTTGGCTTTGTAGAAACCGGCCTCGGCCAGGGCTTTCTTGTCGTTCACGTTGCCGATAACCTTCTTCTCACCCGTTGCGCTAACGACCGTGAAATCGCCGAGGGTCGCCAGGAAACCTCGACCGCCCTCGTGATACAGGAAGCCGACCAGATTCAGGTCATCGAGGATATCCGCCTGGTAGCCGGCGATCCGCCACTTGTCGAACTCCTTGCTGCGATACTGAACGCCGGAGTTGCCGCCCAGGAGGCGGAACTTGAGATTCAGCTCGAAATCGTCGAACTGCCCGCCGCGATAGACGAGGAACGTATTGCTCTGCGTCGGATTCTCGGCGGTCGTCTGTCCACGGATGACGCCGTCCTTGACGGACCAGAGCCGCGGGTCGCCGTCCCAGCCGGCGAGATCCTTGCCGTTGAACAGCGAGGCCCACCCGTCGGACGACGCGTCGCCGGCAACCGCGGACGACTGGCCCATCACAAAACCACATGCCAGCGCCGCCAGGACCAGGAAACCGACCGGCCTGTCAATCTTTGTCGATAGATGCTTCATGGTAGTGAGCCTTAGTCAAGGGATTTGATCTTGAGGTTCTTGAACCACACCGGGTTGCCGTGGTACTGGAAACCGAGGTGTCCTTCGCGAGGCATGTCCTTGTAGGGCCCGGAGAACTTGTTCGGCGTACCCTGCGGGTTCTTGCCCTTCTCGACCCACTGGTCCAGATCCATGTCGATGATGTCCTGACCATTGAGGTTCACATAGATCTTGTTGTCGAGGCAGGTGATGACATAGTGGTTCCACTCGCCGGGGGCCTTCTGGGCGGCCTTCGAGGGCGACAGGCAGTCGTAGATCGCGCCGCACTGGCCGTGCTTGGTGCCGTCGTCGGTGGCGTGAATCTGCACCTCGATCGCGGTGTTGATCCAATTGTCCAGACTGCCCGTGCGAATGAAGACGCCGCTGTTGCCCTTGTCGGGGACCTTGAAATCCAATTCGAGAATGAAGTTGCCGTAGCGCTCTTTAGTCCAGATGTCGCCATGACTCTCGGGCGCCGGGGTCAGAACACCCTCGGCGTCGAAGGCCCAGCCCTTCGGCGGCATGATCCCGTTGGACAGATCCCGCTTGAACACGTCCTTGTAGACCGTGGTGTCCAGCTCGGCGGCGGTCTTCTTGAACCACTCGACGCACTTGCGGATCTCCGGCACGCTGTTGTCCCAGTTGTACTCGTACTCGATGGAGAAGGTCCCCTCGAACCCCTCGCCCGACAACTCGGCCAGCACTTCGCCGGGCTTGCTCACGCCCGTGCCCCAAGGCACGTCGTGCGCGCCTTCGCCCCACTGATTGAGGTCTTTGAAGTGAAGACTGCGAATCCGTCCCGTCTGCCCGAGGGCCTTGATCGCGACCACCGGATCGATGTTCGAGCGGGTCCAGTGGCCGGTGTCGGCGCAGGCGCCGATCCAGTTGCTGCGGCCTTCGCAGACCTTCAGCACCGTCGCGTAATCCCAGTACGGCGACGGCTTGGGATGGTTGTGAATCGCCACGCCGATCTTGTACTCCTGGCAGAGCTTGTCGATCAGGTCGAACGCATCGGCCGGCGGCTCGGAGACGATGTTCTCGATCCCCATCTCCTTGGCGAAGTCGAACACCTTGCGGCATTCGGCCTCGTTGTTGGACAGCCCCACCACGCCGTAGTTCGTCAGCGTGATGCCCGCGTCGGCGAGAATCTTCTTGACCGCCTGCTTCTGCTCGGCCGTCATGTTGTGATCCACTCCGGCGTTGATGTCGGCGCTGATTCGCTGTCCGGGGTAGATCTCGATGTACTTGAGGTTCAGCAGCTTGGCCTTGGCCACGGCTTCGGCGAACGTGAACCGGTTGAAGCTGTAGGCCTGGGGCCCGAGCCGCCACTTGTCTTTCGCCTGGGCGACGCTGACACAGGCAGCCGCCAACAGCACAATCATTCCCAATTTCGCAATCTTGCTCATTTGCACTTCTCCTCAGGTTGACCGGAGCGACCCAGCCTCGTCGCGGGTCGCTCCAATCATCAATCATCGATCGTCAATTCAAAGCGTCCAACCTTCGCGATACTTGCGGCGGAGGAACTTGTCGGCGGCATCGGTATTCGTCACCTTCATGTTCGGGCCGTCCCATTCGAGCTTCTGACCGGCCAGAGCCGCCACGTTGCCGAGCAGAATCGCCTCGGTGAGCGGGCCGGCATAGTCGAAGTTCGACAGCGGCTTCGGGCCGCCCTTGCAGCCGCGAATCCAGTCGTGATAATGATCCACCGAGCGATCGAAAACCTCGGCCGGCCGCTTGAAGCCCTTCATCGCGGTCTCGGGAATCAACCGCGGGACGCCGCAGTGCGGGTACACAATCGTGCCCTTGTCACCGTAGTAGACGCCGCCCTGATCGGGCAGATTCCGGGACGCCTCCAGCTCCGGCGGCCGCGGCGGCTGGTTCTCGCCGTCGTACCAGTTCACCGTCAGAGCCGGCCTGTCGCCCTTGGCCTTGAACTCCCAGGTGATGATCGTCTTCTCAGGGTATGTTTCCTTGCCGAACGGACCCGGCTGGGCGGAGATGCTCGTGGGATAACCAAGATCAAGAGCCCACCAGGCGGGATCGATGATGTGGCAACCCATGTCGCCCAGCGTGCCGGTCCCGAAGTCCAGCCATCGGCGCCAGTTGCCCGGCACGTAGCAGGGATGATAGGGTCGATACGGAGCGGGTCCGAGCCACAGATCCCAGTCCAACGTCGCCGGCACCGGAGGCGTATCGGTCGGACGCACGCCGCCGCCCCAGTTTTTGCCGCTCCAGAGATCCACCTTGTGGATCTTGCCGATCAGGCCGGACTGCACGATTTCCACGAAGAACTTCATCTCCGCCGTGCCGTGGATCTGCGTGCCCATCTGGGTGACCAGTTTATGCTTGCGGGCGGTCTCGGTGAGCTGGCGAACCTCATAGACATCGTGACACAACGGCTTCTCGCAGTACACGTGCTTGCCGTGCTTCATCGCGGCCATCGCCGCCACGGCGTGAATGTTGTCGGGAGTCGAGACGGTCACCGCCTCGATGTTCTTGTCCTCCGCGTCGAGCATCTTGCGGAAATCTTTGTACTTCTTGGCATTGGGGAAATTCTTGAAAGTCTCCGCCGTGTGATTGCCCCAATCGACATCGCACAACGCAACGATGTTCTCGCTGCTCACCGATCCGATGTCGCTGGCGCCCTGGCCGCCGATGCCGATGCAGGCGATGTTGAGCTTCTCGCTGGGGGGAGTCGTTCCCGACCCGGCCAGCACGTGTCGCGGCACGATCGTGAACGCGGCAGCCGCCGCAGCGCTGCCCAGAAACTGCCGTCTATTCATCTGTCCATTTCTCACAGTTTAACCCTCTCAATCAACAAACATCCTTCATCCATCACAAAACCCAGCCGTCGCGGAACGGCGGGTGGATCAGTTTATCCGCTTCAGGCAAGTTCGTCACCTTCAGATTCACCGGATCCCACTCCAGCGGCGCGTCCTTGAACCGCATAGCCAGCACACCCAGCAGAACCATCTCGGTCAGCGGGCCGCCGTATTCGAAGCTCGAACTCGCGGGTTTGCCGTCCTTGCAGGCCCGGATCCAGTCCTGCTCGTGGCCGCTCTGGCCGCCTTTGACTCGCGGGAGCGTCTTCTCGGGCCGCTTGTAGGCCTTCATCTTCGTCTCAGGAATGATCCGCAGGCCGCCGGCGCCGTGCGAGCCGTGCATGATGGTGCCCTTCTCGCCGATGAGCAACGCGCCGCTGCCGTCCAGACGTCGGCCGGGCTCCAGTTCTCTGGGCCGCGGCGGCATCAACCGGCCATCGGTCCAGGTCAGCTTCACCGGCGGCATATCGCCCCGCGCGGGAAACTCGTACCGAATGATCGACGCCCGCGGAAAAGTCTCGGAGGCCACATCCGGCTGGTAGTGCGTCGTGGTCGCTTCCACCCGCGTCGGATGGCCGAGCTTGAGCACCCAAAACACCGGATCGACGATGTGACAGCCCATGTCGCCCAGAGGGCCGGTGCCAAAATCCCAGAAGCCTCGCCACGACATGGGATGGTAGATCGGGTGATACGGCCGGTACTGGACCGGACCGAGCCACAAGTCCCAGTCGAGCGTTTTGGGCACTTCCGGCGTCTCCTTCGGCCTTGCCATGATGGGGAAATCCGACCACGGATCGCCGCCGACCGGCCGGTCGGTCCAGGCATAGACCTCATGCACCGGGCCGATCGCCCCATCCTGGATCCATTCGTTGAGCATGCGGATCTCGTCGGAGGAATGGCCCTGGTTGCCCATCTGCGTTTGGACCTTGGCCGCGCGGGCGGCTTCGGTGAGCTTTCGCACTTCGTAGATCGAGTGCGCCAGGGGCTTTTGCAGATAGATATGCTTGCCGTGCTGGATGCAGGCCATCCCGACCACGCCGTGAGTGTGATCGGGCGTCGCGACGACGACGCCGTCAATGTTCTTGTCTTCCTTGTCCAGCATGACGCGGAAGTCTTTGTACTTCTTCGCAGCCGGGAACTTGTCGAACACCTTCCCG
>CALMMH010000284.1 GCA_937868145.1 uncultured Phycisphaerales bacterium | reverse complement strand
CAAGGACGCCGGCCTCTTCGTTTGTAGTGACGCCGTGAGGCGTTATCTTTCCGTGCTCCTGAGGATATGCCCTTGCGGGGGGATTCTGGGATTCTGGGGACACCATAGAATGGCGGTCCGTTAAGCCTCCACATGCTGTTTCTTTACATTTTCTGTGGCTTCGTTGCCCGAATGGTCGACAAGCTCAATCAGTACGATCTCTTTGCGGTTCTGCGGGTGAACGTAGGAACCGGCAGTCTGAACACGGACGCGACCGCTACCGCGGAGATGTCTTGCCCGCAAATCCCTTAACGGACCGCCATTCGGGACACCATACTCAATCCAGCGACGAAGTGAGGATGGTGTCCGCGGAACTGCCCCCGATACGCTGCTCCAGCGAACTTTCTATATGGATGTCCCCATTGTCTCCCTTTGTCGTAAGTGGCCATTGTGTCGGCACTTACTGTTGTTCGCCTCGGTGTGCTCGGCTCTGAGGCAGATTTGCTCGATATTTGCAGGAGTTTTTTGCTTGAACTCGTCCGATAAATGTGCCATAATAATCGGCGTGTGACTCCATAATCACGGGTGACCGAATGGAGAAGGGGAGACATATCACTGTGCTCATTGCGGTGGTCCTGATCGCTGCGGCGACGGGACATGCCGAGATGACGCCCATATCCAGCCGCGACGCCGGTCCCGTAGTCTCTCTGCCTCTCTGTGACCAGGCCGACGCCCGGGCGGTGAATGTCGTCAACTCCTCCGGGGTGCTTCCTGGTTCGCTTCCGGTCGCTTCCGATACAACTGCCGGCGGAACCGACCCCACGCAGGCGGTCCAGATCGCGACGGACGGCCAAAGCAGCCTGCACCTGTGCCTGTACGCATTGCTGAGTATGGGCTTGTGCAAGTCGCTTCCCATCGTCAAGAAGATTTCGCTGGGGATCGTGCCGCAGTGGTATCACGAGGGCGGCCCGCTCCAGATCGGCCACAGCCACGCGATTTCGCCCGATTGCCTCGACTCCGCCCCGGTGTGCTGCTTCATCCAGCCGGACGTGGCGGTTAATAACCCCATGCATCAATACCGCCAGGGGAGTGTGGTTTCCCTCTGGCGGACATCCCAATACACCCCTGCGGTCCTTGCCTCCCGAGCCCCTCCGTCTGATGCCCATGAATTGGTTTTTGCGTAAACCTACAATGGGATACATGTGATCATCAGTGGGATCCCTGGCTGAACAAGTCGCGGGATCAGGAGGTTAAAGAGAATGAAAAGGACAATCCTTGTTGCAGTAGTGTGTGCGTTCATCACCGCTCCGGCTTTTGCCGACCTCTACTTCACCGGCGGATACATGAACTTCGACAGCGAAGATGGTGGTCTCACCTATGATGGTATTACCTATGGTGCTAACACGCTGATTTCGGAGTATGCACGTGCCCCTGGCTCACTCGTTGAGACTTTCAATAATGTCACCACCCAATTGCCGTCAAGTAACATCTCGGGGGTCTCCGGCCTGGACCAGACGGGCTGGCAATGGGGAGGCGGTTGGAATGACGTTGACGATGTGGCTACTTCTGAAAATGGTCGTATAGTTCAAGGCAGTGTCTCGGGTGCGTATGCTGCTCCTTACAGTTATCTCACCGACGCCCAGGATTTAACGAAATATGCTGCAATTCCCGAAAACAAGGCTTCGAACCCACCACGTCAGGTGGGAGTCGAGTTTGGGGCTGATTACAAGTATCTGGGCCTGCACTGGGGATCAATGGATGCATTCACCGGAGGGTGGGCACAAAAGATAGATCTGTACACCGGTGGCATAGGCGGGACTTTGGTCGCGACTATTGTTTCGCCCAATCCGGGAGATGGCAATTGGACGGATAAAGATACCAATAGGTATGTCAACATCTTCCTCACAGATGGTCTCACGTTCGACAGCGCTGTGTTCCAAAGCAATGAATATGCGTTCGAACTGGACAACCTTGCGGTAGGTGTTGTCCCGATCCCGGGAGCGGTGCTGCTGGGCGTGCTGGGTTTGGGTGCGGCCGGACTGCGGCTGCGGAAGCGGGCGTAAGGACTTGCGAGTCGCGATGAGCTGATGATGCAAACCGTCGGTGGGGCCCCTGCGGGCCTCGCCGACGGATGGCTCTCCGAGGATTCTGGCGACACCATACTCAATGTAACGCCGCAGTAAGTTGGTGTCGCCGGAACTTCAGAACGACACGGACGCGCGGGGACTGCTCTTGTTGATGATTGAATTGCCGATCGAAGCACAGGACTGACTCTGTCATTCCCGCGGAAGCGGGAATCCAGGCTCTTTCGCGGCGTTTCTGGACCTCCGCCCTCGATCAGGTCGAGGGCAGGTTCTGCGCGGGGGCGACAGCAGCGGCTGCATTTGACCATTCACAGATCAATAGACTCCATTGGATCAACTCACGATCGGACGCCGGCTCGCTCCGGCGTCGGGTGTTCGTATTCTCGGCTCAGAAATGGACGACCCGCGTATGGGAAGGAGGAGAAAAGCAATGAAGTAGATAACCGCAATCGTTGTCGTTCTGTCGCTCATTCTCGTGTCGGTGGAACCGGCGTGCGCTGCTGGCACGCTATAGGGTCTGTCCTCGAGCAGTCCCGGGGCCCTGTACACCATCGATACCAGCGCAGGGGCTTCACATCATGAGCCCGGGCCGATTCAAGGATCGCTCCGTGCATCAGATTCAACGCGATAACACGGGCCGCCAGTTCCTTGCGAATCGACTCGGCGCTGCGGCGGCGAAGCACGTCGGCCGACACAGGCACTTTTCGGACGCCGGAAATCGACCGCGGAGGATCGGCTCGTTCCTGATATCTCGTTGTTCGTATCGCGGGGGCCGGTGGTCCGGGACACGGTGTGACATCAGGGTCAGTCCGCATGAAAGGAAGGACCTGACGTCCCTTTGGCGTCAATTCAAATCTCTGATTGGCAGGATGTCCCCGCAACCCGCAACTGCCGATTCCGCACAGATTCTTGTCGACTATTTCCCGACGCAGAATCGGCTGAAGATTCGGTCGAGGACCTGCTCGTCGAGGTGTTGCTGCTCGATGCCGGAGACCGCTTCGCAGGCGGCCCGGATCATCATCGCGGCGACCTCATCCCGGCCTCGTTGCACTTCCGCAATCGCCTGGCGCACGCTCTCGACGGCCTCTGTGATCGCCTGTCTGTGACGTGCGGTCAGGGCAAGGACGCCGGCCTCTTCGTTTGTAGTGACGCCGTGAGGCGTTATCTTTCCGTGTTCTTGAGGATATGCCCTTGCGGGCACACTACGAACGGCGTGTTCGATCACCCGGACGAGTTCTTCGAGGCCGGCGTGCGTCGTCGCGGACACCGAGAGAAACTCGGCTCCGAACGATGTGTGAAGCTTCTGCATGCTTCGATTCGCGTCGTCTGCGGACAGGTCCGATTTCGTGGCCACGTGGATCACGCTCTTCGGCTGGATCAGTGTTCGAATCGCGAGGTCCTCGGTGTAATCCGCCTTGGCGGAGTCGACGCAGAACAGAACCGCGGTGCAGCGTTGCAGCGCCTCGATCGCCGCATGCTGGGCCAACTCGTCCAAAACGTTGTCCGGCAACGGGATCAGCCCGGCGCAGTCGAAGAGGACGCACTGAAACAACCGGGCGGAGGGCTCGTCTGTAGGGTGGGGCTCGCCCCACCGATCTCTTCCTCCACAGGAACCCTGGTGGGGCAAGCCCCACCCTACGACTCGGTCCCCAGCCTTGCGCCCGCCGTCTTCCCAGGTCAAGACTCCCGTCAGCACGTCGCGCGTGGTCTTGGCCTGCGGCGAGACGATGCTCCGCTCCCAACCGAGCAACGCGTTGAGCAGACTGCTCTTACCCGCGTTCGGCGCTCCCGCGATCCCGACCGCAGGCAGGTCCATCAGCGCCTCGTACCGGACGCTGCCGGCCAGCAGGTCTTCAAGGGCCCGCTGGATGTCCGTCAATCGCTGGGCCGCGAGTTCCTTGCTGATGAACTCGATGTCCTCGCCGCTGAAGTCCAGTCCCGCCTCGATCAGACTCAAAATGTCCAACAGGCCCGAGCGAATTCGATCCGTCATCTTCGTGAGCCGACCGCCCAGGAGTCGCTCGGCCGCTTCCAGTTGCAGGGCGTTGGAGCTGCTGACGACCTCGTTGACCGCTTCGGCCTGGGCCAGGTCGAGTTTGCCGTTGAGATAGGCGCGGGCGGTGAACTCGCCGGGCCCGGCGGCTCGGCAGCCTTCCGCCAACAGTCGTTCGAGCAACGCTTCGACCAGACACGGCGCGGCCTGGACGTGGAGCTCGATCAGATCCTGGCCGGTGTAGGAGTGCGGAGCGAGGAAGGGGTAGAGCAAGGCATCCGCGGTCAAATCCTCGGCGATCCGCACCGAGCCGGAGAGGAGGGTGCGGTTTTTGATTGTTGATTGTTGATTGTTGATTTCAGAGCAAGGTCCCGGCTCGAAAACCCGCTCGCAGATTGCCAGCGCCTGCGGGCCGGTGACGCGGACGATGGACCGCGCGCCCCCGGCGGCGGAACTAACGGCCACGATCGTGTCGTTCAGGTCGTACATAAACCAGGCGACCACCTGCTCTTTGGAATGACGCAAGGGCGCCACGCTCAAGGCAAATCCGAGCGTCGCGCCCTCGTTTGAAATCCCAAATCAAAAATCAACAATCCCAAATCATTTGAATCGGTAGAACGGCTTGGGCTTCTTCTTCTTGACTTTGCCGCCCATCTTGCTCGTCGTCGGGATCAGGCCCTGGGCCTCCTGCTCTTCGCGCTGGCGGATGTGCTTCTTGATCACGTACTGCTCGATCACGCCGGCGAAGGTGCTCGACATGATGTACAGGTTCACGCCCGAAGGAGCGGTGTACAGCATCAGCGGGAACATCAAGGGCATCATGATGTTCATAATCTTTTGCTGTTGCGCCATCTGCGGATTGGTTGTCGCGGAAGGCTGCTGCATCGGCGTGAGCTTCTGCTGCAGGTAGAACGCCACGCCCATCAGGAGCGGCAGCAGGTTCAGCGAGCCGATGGCCCAGCCCAGTAGCGGCACCCTGAGATTCCCCAGCGGAATCAGGGCGTCCGGGGCCGACAGGTCGGTGATCCAGAAGGGCAGGAACGCCGCGCCCCGAAGGTCGATGCTCGTGTAGATCGCGCTCCACAGGGCGATCCAGATCGGCATCTGCACGAACATGGGCAGGAATCCCATGATCGGCGAGGCGCCCTGCTCGCGGTAGAGCTCCATGAGCTTCTTGTTCATCTCGGCCTTGTTGTTGCCGTACTTCTGCTTGATCTCCTCGGCCCGCGGGGCGAGTTTGCTCATCTTGCTCATCGCGATCTGGCTCTTCTTCGTGATCGGGTGCAGAGCCAGCCGCATGATGAAGACCAGGATGATGATGACGATGCCGTAGTTCGGGATGACGATGTACATCCAGTTCATGACCGCCAGGATGCCGAACGCCAGCGGATTGATGATGCTCGCGGGACAACAGCAGGCCTTGAAGTCGATCGTGTGGACGAAACCGAGCGACTTGTAGAGCGGGACCTTGTCGAAGCGGCCCTTGTCCTTGGGACCCAGGTAGAGGTCGAAGTTGTCCGTCTGGCTGCTGGTGGGCTGGCCGGCGGGACCCAGCGTGATCGGGACGCTCGAGACCACGAAGCCGAGGGATTCGTCGCCGGTGTTGTGCTTGTCGTCCTGGTCCGGATTGTAGTAGACGCCCCACTTGCCGGCGATCCAGTTGCCGCCGGGCTGGCCGTCGGCGGTCAGCGGAACCAGGATGCCGGCGAAGTATTTGCTCACGGTCGCGGCCCAGAGGAACGACGATTCGCCCTTGCCCTTGAGGCGCAGCTCGCGGTCCTCGGCCGTTTTGGCTTTGAACAAATCCTTCATCGCCTTGCCCGTGCTCTGGATCTGGCCGTTGGGAGTCTTATAGGCGGCGATCACCTTCCGCAAATCCATCCGATAGCCGCCCTCCACGGGCAGGCCGACCGGGCCGTTGAGGCCGTACTGGACTTTCTGCTCCTTGCCGCTGAGGTTCTCGACGCGGATCGCGCCGTCGAGCATGTAGTTGTCCGGGTGGACGCGATAGGTCTTGGTCAGCTTCAGGACAGGCTGGTCGTTGCCGTCCACGATCGTGGCTTCGAAGGCCGCCGACGCGCCGCCATCCTCCAACTTCTCGACGCCGAGCGATTTCCAGCTCAACCGATCGAGGTTGAGCCTGCGTTGCTCGTCGATGAGGACCAGGTCCCGGCTGGCCAGCGAGAGCACGTTGCTGCCGTTGGGGTCGATCGGCATCAGGAACGTCAGCGGCTGCGGGTCCTTGCCGTGGCGGTCGTCGAACTCGCTGAAGGTGGCGGTCCGGATGGCGGCTCCGCGGGAATCGAGCACCAACTGGTACTTGAAGGCGCTGGCCTTGTCCGCCGAGCCGATGGTCACGTCCACCTTGGGTCCGCCGACGGCGCCAAACGATTCGCCGGCAGCCGGCTGGAGCTGCGGCTGCGCCGGAGCGGGCTGGGCTGCCGGGGCGTTCGCATCGGCCGAGGGGGTCTGCACGTTGGTCGTCTGCTGCAAAAGAATCAGGCCCCGGTCGAATGCGTCGATGGGGAACCCCGATTGCACAATCAACCCGCCGCAAAGCAGGCAAAATCCGGCCAGGATCACGATCAAAATCTTCTTGATGCTCATATTCTCTTTCGCATGTAGGTAGCCGTTTCAAGTTTGATTGTTGATGTTTGATTTGTGATTTCAGAAGCGCGACGACGGTCGCAGTCCGAATCAACAATCACACATCTAAAATCAAACTTCCTCCTATCTTCCGTCCTTGAGCCGCTCGGCGTGGAAATTGTCCAGGCGGTCGATGGCCAGAATCTTCTTCATCGTCGTCTCGTAGTCGTATTCGAGACGGACGAAATGCACCTTGTTCTCTTCGACGTAAACGTAACTGGCCCGGTTGTCTTTGTCCCGCGGCTGGCCGACCGAGCCGATGTTGATGATCGCCTTCTCGTCCTCGATGATGGGGTAGACCCCGCCCAGCTCATCGGGCAGGTAAAAATCCGGCTCGTCGAGGAACACGCCCGGCATGTGCGTGTGTCCGATAAAGCACACGTGCTGGATCCGCTCGAACAGGGTGCGGACCTTCGCGGGGTTCGTGTAGACGTCGTCCGGGAAGATGTACTCGTTGATCGGCCGCCGGGGCGAGGCGTGGACGAACTCGATCGTGGCCTTCGTCGGACCCAACTGGAGGGTGACGCAATGCCGCATGGGCAGCTCGCCCAGGAACCGCCATCGGCGGTCGCTCTTGGGCCCCGGTTCCTGCATTTCGAGCACTTCGCGAGTCCAGAAGCTGGCCTGCTCGGCCCCATAGTTGAAGTTGGTCGGCTCATAAAACACGGCGTAATCATGGTTGCCCAGCACACACCACTCGGACCGCTCGATGATCAGGTCCAGGCACTCGATGGGGTTGGGGCCGTAGCCGACGACGTCGCCCAGACAATAGATCTGCTCGATGCCCCGCTTCTCGATGTCGGCGAAGACCGCGCTGAGGGCCTCGATGTTCGAATGTATATCGCTGAGAATCGCAAACATAAACTCTTGCACGCAAAACAGTAACGAATCCGAACGTACGCGATAAAACAGCCAAACATAGCACAAAACGGCCGCCATTGCCAGAGCAATCTTTGCCCGGCGGCCGGCAACGGGTGCATGACCGTAGTTGCGTGGGTATCGCTGGCCGGGCGCGTTCGCGGCGTGCGTTTGCCGCTTTGGGGATAAACGCACCTCTCGAATTGATCGAGACACCCGTGTGCCGACGGAACCGCAAGAACGGTCATGCACCCCGGACCTGGGTTGTGGACAAATGCAGTTTGCCCATCGCGCCGATGCTGGTATAATGCGGGTTTGCAGGATTATTGCTTGGACGAGGTGGCCCTTGGTAGGCATTACCCTTCTTGAAACGCAGAATTTGATCAAACGTTATTCCGGTCGGACCGTAGTAGACGAAGTCTCGGTGACGATCGAGCAACGCAGTATTGTGGGCCTCCTGGGCCGAAACGGAGCCGGAAAGACAACGACCTTCCGCATGATCATGGGCATGGTCACCCCGGACAAGGGCAAAGTGGTCTTCGAGGACCGCGAGATCACCAAATTGCCCATGTTCAAGCGCGCGAGGTTGGGCATCGGCTACCTGTCGCAGGAGCCGAGCATTTTCCAGCGGATGAGCGTCCGCGACAACCTGCTGGCGATCCTGGAGACGATGTCGCTGACCCGCAAGGAGCGGAAGATGAAGGCCGACGCGCTGATCGAGCGGTTCGGCCTCAAGGAAGTGGCCAAGAGCCACGGCCGGTTCCTCTCCGGCGGCGAGCGTCGAAAGCTCGAGATCGCCCGCGCGATGGTGACGGACCCATCGCTGATTTTGCTCGACGAGCCGTTCAGCGGCGTGGACCCGATCGCGGTCGAGGACCTCCAGCAGGAGATCCGGCGTCTGGTGGCCTCCGGCGTGAGCATCCTGATCACCGACCACAACGTGGAACGGACTCTGGAGGTCGCGGACAAGGCGTATATCATCGACCACGGCAAGGTGATCGCCGCAGGGCCCCCGGCCGAGATCGTCAAGGACGAGCTCGTCCGAAAGAGCTACCTGGGCAACACCTTCGCCGGCCACGAGTTCGACGAGCCCGGGAAATCATGAACGCGCGGAATTCCGCGTGAGGAAACAAGGCAGAGGAAATGGTAGACATCAGCAAATG
Source organism: uncultured Phycisphaerales bacterium (assembly GCA_937868145.1). Lineage (GTDB taxonomy): Bacteria > Planctomycetota > Phycisphaerae > Sedimentisphaerales > Anaerobacaceae > PLanc-01. The sequence goes on along the minus strand of CALMMH010000284.1, from coordinate 4,062 downwards.
TGAAATGACTCGTTACCCGGCGCCCGTCCTGCGGCAACAGGCCAAGCCGGTGGTGGAGATCGACGACTCGATCCGCAAGCTCGTAGAGAAGATGACGGACCTGATGATCGAGTTCAAGGGCGTCGGGTTCGCGGCCCCGCAGGCCGGCGTCGGGCTGCGGATGTTCATCGTCTCGCTCAGCGGCACGCGGGACCACGTCCGGGTCTACCTCAACCCGACGGTGACCCTGGAAGGCGAGTTGGAAGAGGCGGAGGAAGGTTGTTTATCCGTGCCGGGCGTGTGGGCCAAGATCCGCCGGTACAAGAAGGTGATCGTCACCGCCACGGACCTCGACGGCAGGCAGTTCACCGAAGAGGTCGAGGGCATGCACGCCCGTTGCGTGCAGCACGAGTACGACCACATCGAGGGCACGCTGATCGTCAACCGGATGAGCCAGACCGCCAAGATCGCCAACCGTCGGCAGCTCAAGAAACTGGTCGAAGCAAATGAAGTGTGATGGTTGATTGAAGAGAACGTTGCCGGCGGCCGGCTTTTTCTTGAATCAACAATCCGAAATCAAACATTCTATGAACCTCGTTTATCTCGGGAGCGGAGAATTCGGTTTGCCTTGTCTGGACGCGATCCACGCGTCGCGGCACAACCTCGCGCTGGTGGTGACCAGCCCAGCCAATCCGGCCGGGCGCGGGCGAAAGCTGTGCCCGACGCCGGTGGCGCACTGGGCCGAGAATCATGCGGTTCCCTTCGTGGAAAGCGACAACATCAACGACCCGGAAATGATCGCGAGAATCGTCGAGGCCCGCCCGGACGTGCTCGTCGTCATCGCCTGCGGCCAGAAAATCGGCCGCGAGCTGGTCGACATGCCGGCCAAGCTGGCGATCAACGTCCATTCCTCCCTGCTGCCCAAGTACCGCGGGGCCGGACCGATCAACTGGGCGATCCTCCGCGGCGAGACCGAGACCGGCGTCAGCATCATCACCCTGGCCGACCGCATGGACGCCGGCGACATCCTCGCCCAGGCGAAGACCCCCGTCGGAACTCTCGAAACCGCCGGCGAGCTGCACGACCGCCTGGCGCAACTGGCGGCTCCCGTGCTCATCGAAACGCTCGACCAGATCGAGTCGGACACGGCCACTTTCACGCCGCAGAGCGAATTCGAGGCGACGAAGGCCCCCAAGCTCAAGAAGTCCGACGGCTTCATCGACTTCCGCGAGCCAGCGTACGTCCTGGCCGACAAGATCCGCGGTCTGTGGCCCTGGCCGGGCGCGGCGGCGAATTTCGTCTCGACCGAGACCGGCAAGACGACGCGGGTCACGCTGGCCTTGGCCGAAGTCATCTGGGGCGAAAAGCCGCCGCAGGCTGTGCCCGGAGCGTTCGACGAGGACCTCAACGTCGTCTGCGGCGAAGGCAAACTGGCCATTCGAAAAATCAAGCCCGCCGGCAAAGGTCTGATGGAATTCAAAGCCTTCGTCAACGGTTGGCGCCTCCGCGCCGGAGACCGGCTGATTCGAATCGAGGAAGAGAGCATGGACAAACACGGGCAACCACAGATAGGCACGGACAGCGGCGTCCGCGAGAGTCGGTGACGGTCCGTGGCTGTCCGTGATCCCCAATCCGCACGAGCCATCGCAGTCCAGGTCCTGCACGGCTTCGACCCCGCCCGAGACTATGCCGGGCAAATGCTCGACCGCCTGCTCGACCGCACCCAGGAACGCCAGCGCGCCACCGATCTCGTGTTCGGCACGGTCCGCAATCGCGGCGCGATCGACGCCGTGATCGCCAAATTCTCCGGCCGGCCTACCGCCCGCATCGACGCGAAGCTTCTGAGCATTCTCCGCGTCGCGGTCTACGAGATCGCGTACCATCCCGCGACGCCGGTCTACTCCATCGTGGATGAGGCGGTGAACACTGTCGGCAAGTCCGGCGGCAAGCGGCAAAGCGGATTCGTCAACGCAGTCCTGCGACAGATCGTCCGGCACGTCGCCAATCGCCAGGCCGACCTCGCCCAGGCAAGTCCCGCGAGGACGCTCGTCCAGACGCCGCAGTCGGGTTGCGAATTCGACACGGATTTCCTGCCCGATCCGTCGACGGACGCCGTGACCCATCTGAGCCTCCGTTTCTCGCTGCCCTCGTGGCTGGTCGCCGAGTGGACGGAGGAATTCGGCCCCGAGCGGACGTCGGACATCTGCATGGCCTGCAATCGAAGGCCGAGCCTGTACGTCCGCGTCAATCCGCTGCGCACGACGCCCGAAAGCCTGCTCGCGAGATTCCAGGAAGCGGGTGTGCAGGCGGAGCGCGTTTGTAGTGTGCCCGTAAGGGCATATCCGGATAACGCCTTGCGGCGTCACTACGAACAGGAGACCATCGAGAGCTCAACCATGATCCGGATCAGCGGTCCGCACGCGGTCACGCAGCTTCCCGGTTTTTCCGAAGGGCTCTTCAGCGTGCAGGACCTCTCGGCGTCGCAAGCGGTGCGCATCCTGGCCCCGCAGCCGGGCTGGTCGATCCTCGACCTGTGCGCGGCGCCGGGCAGCAAGACCACGCAGATCGCGGAGTTGTCGCGGGACGCCGCGAGCGTCGTCGCCACGGACATCGATCCGGTCCGGCTGGAACGAGTGACGGAGAACACCGCCCGCCTGGGACTCAAGAGCGTTGCGATCGTGCCGCACGCCGAGATCGAGCAAAGGACGGCGCCCTTCGACGCGATTCTGCTCGACGCTCCCTGTTCGAACACAGGCGTCCTGGCCCGGCGGGTTGAAGCGAGATTCCGCGTCACGGCCCAGGCGGTGAAGGACATCGCGACGACGCAAAGGGATTTGTTGAGAAAAGCGGCGGGTCTCGTCAAGCCCGGCGGCCGGCTCTGCTACAGCACGTGCAGCGTCCAGCGGCGGGAGAACCAGGACACGACCCGCGAGTTCCTGGCCGGCCATCGCGACTTCGTGCTGGCGACGGAATCGCTCCTGCTGCCCTCGACCGGCGAATTCGACCACGACGGCGCCTACGTCGCTCTCCTGATCCGACGATGATGCGACGATCCGGGCGCCGCCGCGAGCTTCACGGCGGCGGGATGAACCCGGCTACGCTCCCGTTTCGGTCGCAGGGGGAGCCGAAGCGGCGACCGCAAGGGTCGACGCAGTCCTCTCGAAGTGCTCCAGGGCCTCCATGACCACGGAGACCAGTTCGTCGTTGTTCTCCCAGGGTTTGGTGATGTAGCGGAAAATCTCGCCCTGGTTGATGGCGGTCAACAGCGTGGTGATGTGCGTATACCCCGACAGGACGACCCGCACGATCTGCGGATGCTTGCCCTTCACTTCGCGAAGCAGTTGCAGGCCGGTCATTTCCGGCATCCGCATGTCGGTCACGATCACATGGACTTCCTGACTCTCCAACAGCTTCAGCGCCGCCGGCCCGCTCTCGGCGAAGACTGCCTTGAAAGGCTTCCGATGGACGACCCGCTGGATGGTCTTCAGAATGTGTTCTTCGTCGTCAACAAACAGCACTACTCTCTCGTTCATGAGTGTGTCCTTTCGTGGAATCGGCGACCGATGTACGGTCGATCGGAATCCTGATGGTGAACGTCGCTCCTTTGCCCGGCTCGCTCTCGACCAGCAGTTGCCCGCCGTGCCGACGGACGATGATGTCGTACGATATGTGGAGCCCGAGGCCCGTGCCCTGGCCGACCGGTTTCGTGGTGAAGAAGGGATCGAAAATCCGGGAGAGATGCTCGGCGGCAATTCCCGGTCCGTCGTCGGTGATCGTGCAGACCACATCGCCGTCCTGACGCCAGGTTCGAATCGCGACGGTCCCCAGGTCCTGCCTCCCTTGGGAGGCGATCGCCTGGGCGGCGTTGACCAGCATATTCAGGATCACCTGATTGATCTGCCCGGAATGGCAGTAAATCTCGGGGATATCGCCCAACTCGGTGGTCACCTGGGCCTTGTCCTTCAGTTCGTAGTTGGCGATCGCCACCGTGGACTGGATTCCGACGTTCAAGTCGAACGGCGACAATTCGTCCGCCTGATCGATTCGCGAGAAGGTTCGAAGGTTCCGGACGATTCGAAGCAC